>CAMVGI010000054.1 GCA_947166955.1 uncultured Clostridia bacterium
GACACGCTCTATTCCATTGCCCGGCAGTACGGTGTCAGCGAGCTGACGCTGTATCGCAACAACTATCCCCTCCTCGGCCGGCCCGTGCTGCGCACAGGCGAGGAGCTGGTCATCGCCTACGAGGATGACGCGGGGCTGGGACGCATCGGCGTCAACGGCTATGCCTATCCCTTCATTGATGAATCACTGCTCTCTGCCGCAGCGCCGTATCTGAGCTATCTCACGCCCTTCACCTACGGCATTGCGCAGGACGGGCGGCTGCTGCCGCTGGCGGACGAGGAGCTGCTTGCCGCCGCGGCGCGCTACCGCGTCGCGCCGCTGATGCACCTGTCCACGCTGACCGAGGCGGGCAATTTCTCCAACGAGCGCTCGTCGCTTCTGCTGAACGATCCTGCGCTGCAGGAAGCGCTGATCCGGGACGTGATCGCCACGATGCAGCGCAAAAACTACTATGGGCTGGACGTCGATTTTGAATTCGTTTTCCCGGCCGAGCGCACGCTCTACGCTGACTTTATCCGCACGCTGCGCGAGCGGCTCAATCCCCTGGGCTATCCGGTCACGGTGGCCCTCGCGCCCAAGACGCGTGCCGACCAGCCGGGGCTGTTATACGAGGCGCACGACTATGCGCTGCTCGGCGCGGCGGCGAACGCCGTGCTGCTGATGACCTACGAGTGGGGCTATACCTACGGCCCGCCGATGGCGGTCGCGCCCATTCCGCAGGTGCGCGCCGTGCTCGACTACGCCGTGCGCGTCATCGAGCGGAGCAAGATCTTCCTGGGCGTGCCGCTTTACGGCTACGACTGGCCGCTGCCCTACGTGCGCGGCACGACGCGCGCGCAGTCGATCTCGCCGCGTTACGCGGTGGAACTCGCGCTGCGCTACCGCACGGAGATATTATACGACGAGGCCGCGCAATCGCCGTACTTCTACTACACCGCGGAGGACGGCACGCGGCACGCCGTCTGGTTCGAGGACGCGCGCAGCATCGACGCGAAGCTTGCGCTCGTCGCGGAATACGGCTTGCAGGGCGTGGGGTACTGGAGCCTCATGCGCGACATGCCGCAGAACTGGACGCTGCTCCACGCGCGCTACGCGGTGGAAACGGTGCTGTAGGGAAAAACGCGGGGAACAAAAAAGAAAAAGCCGGCGATCGTTCGCCGGCTTTTTCCGTGATACGTTTTTGCGCCTTACTGGATCTCGATGCGCCGCGCGCTGGAGACCGTCTGCTGCTTTTTCGGGAGCGTCAGCTTCAGCACGCCGTCGGCGTACTCCGCCTTCATCCCGCTCTCCTCGATGCCGCTGACGTCGAACGAGCGGCGGTAGCTGCCGTAGCTGCGCTCGCAGCGGAGGTAGTTGCCCTCCTTGTCCTTCTCCTCGTGGTCGCTGTGGCGCTCGGCGCTGATGGTCATGGTGTCGCCGTCGAGGTCGATGTGGATGTCCTCTTTCTTGAAGCCGGGGAGATCCGCCTCAAGCAGATAGCTGTCGCCCTTGTCCTGAATGTCGGTCTTAAACTCGGCCAGAGCGTTGAAGCCGCGGTCGTTCCAGAAGTCGTTGCCGAAGAACGCGCGCTCAAGGTTCTCCATCTCGCGGAAGGGGTTGTAGGTGCTCACACGGTTGTTCCTGTGTTCAAAAGGTCTGAGTTCAAACATGATCAATTCCTCCTTTTTATGTATGCCGCTTGCGCGGTGGTATATGAACCTGTCCGAAAGGTTCCTTTTCCCTTTGGACAGTTTTGAGTATATCCACGACCTGTGAACAAAAATACGTCTTTTTATGAACGGACTATGAATTTTAGCACTCGCGACAATCGAGTGCTAAAACTTTTTTGCGAAGGGGGATGGAAAAAGCGCGGAAAGGCTGATATAATGACTATAACACAGCCGTTGCAAAGTACGAAAGAAAGGTCTTGAGGCACATGAAACGTTTTCTCGCGCTCGCGCTGGCGCTTTTGACGCTCGCGAGCCTGCTGACCGCCTGCGGCAAGAAGGAGCCCGCGCCGACGCCGGAACAGCCCTCCGCGCAGACCGCACAGCCTGCGCAGCCGGACACGCAGCCCGACGCGCAGCCGTCGGATACGCAGCCGTCGCCCGAACCGCAGAATGCGGAACCGGCGGCGCAGCCCGCCCAGACGGGCGCCGACCCCTACGACGCGGTGAAGAACTATTGGAAGCCGGAGCAGCTCACGCAGGCGTGGGGGCCGGATCAGGTGGTGGAGCATTTGTTTTTCCACCCGATCATCGCGTATCCGAAGTACGCGTTCCATGAATGCGGCGCGTCGCAGTCGCAGCGCTACGGCCTCGACGATTGGATGTGCACGGTGGACGAGTACAACAAGATCCTGCAGAGCGTCTACGACCGCGGCTACATCCTCGTGCGCATGGAGGACGTGTGGAGCGAGTACACGACCGACAGCGGCGAGCAGCGTATGAAGCGCAACACGCTCATGCTGCCGGAGGGCAAAAAGCCGCTCGTCATCTCGTTCGACGACGTGAACTACTACCCCTATATGCTCGAAGAGGGCTTCGCGTCGAAGCTCGTCGTGGGCGACGACGGGGAGATCTGGGCGGAGTGCTACGACCCCTATAAGAAAGAGACCATCCTCACGAAGGAGCTGGACGCGACGCCCATCCTCGACACCTTCGTTTACGAGCATCCCGATTTCTCCCTCAACGGCGCGAAGGCGATCTTCTCGCTCACGGGCTACGAGGGCATCCTCGGCTACCGCACGCAGAACGACATCGACATCGCCGCCAACGACCCGCGCCGCCCCGAATCCGACGCGCACCGCAACGCGGAGATCGAGGCGGTCAAGCCGGTCATCAAGCGCCTGAAGGAGACGGGCTGGACGTTCGGCAGCCACACCTGGGGCCACATCCGCCTCGCCGACCGGTCGCTGGAGAAGATCGTCCGCGACACCGAGCGCTGGGAGGAGGAGGTCGGCTCGCTCGTCGGCCCGACGCAGATTTTGTTCTACCCGCACGGCGGACGCCCCGACGGCGACGACTGGCACAAGACCGGCGAGCGCTTCAAATACCTGCAAAGCAAGGGCTTCCGCGTCTTTGCGAGCGTCGGCATCAACTCCTTCAGCTACATCAAGCCCGACATCAGCGCGGTCATCTGCGACCGCCTGCATCCGGACGGAACGACGCTGCGCCACTCGCGCGAGCGCTACCTCCAATTCTACGACGCGAAGGACATCATGGACGTCGCCGTCCGCCCGAAGGATGAGACGCATACCATTGATTGGCAGTAAGGAGGCATTTCTATGGCGACGGAAAAGGAACTGATCGAAAAAGCGACCGCCATGCTCGATTTTTCGTACGTGCCCTATTCCCACTTCCCCGTGGGCGCGGCGATCGAGTGCGACGACGGCGCGGTCTATACCGGCTGCAACATTGAAAACGCAAGCTATGGCCTCACGAACTGCGCCGAGCGCACCGCGGCGTTCAAGGCGGTCAGCGAGGGGCATCGCAAGTTCAAGCGCATCGTGATCGCGGGCCGCTGCGAGGATTTCTGCTGGCCCTGCGGCGCGTGCCGCCAGGTGCTCTACGAGTTCGGCGGGCCGGACATGGAGATCATCACGCTCAACGGCGCGGGCGAGGCGGCGCGCGCCCCGCTCAAGGAAATGCTGCCCTATGCCTTCGGCCCCGAATGGCTCGGGGTGGAGCAATAAGCATGAAAAAAGCAGCCCGTAAGGGCTGCTTTTTGCTGCGCTTTTACGCTTCGAGCTTCGCAAGCTCCGCCGCCGTCGCCGCGGCGAGGCGCGCGTTGTTGTAGACGAGCTGGATGTTGGAATCGAGCGAATCGCCGCCGGTCAGCTCCTTGACCTTGGCGAGCAGGAACGGCGTGACCGCCTTGCCGTGGACGCCGTTCGCCTTCGCCTCGGAAAGCGCGGTGTCGATCGCCTTGTCGATGACCGCCTTGTCCATGCTGTACTGCTCGGGGATGGGGTTCGTGACGAGCATGCCGCCGCGCAGGCCGAGCTCCTTCTTCACGTGGAACGCCTCGGCAAGCTCCTTGGGGGTGTCCAGCTCGTAATCGACGCCGAAGCCGCTCTTGCGCGTGTAGAACGCGGGCAGCTCCTTCGTGCCGTAGCCGATGACGGTCACGCCCTTGGTTTCGAGGTACTCCAGCGTCAATCCGAGGTCGAGGATGGACTTCGCGCCCGCGCAGATGACCATGACAGGCGTTTCGGCCAGCTCCTCCAGGTCGGCGGAGATGTCCATGGTGGTCTCCGCGCCGCGGTGCACGCCGCCGATGCCGCCGGTGGCAAAGACGCGGATGCCCGCCATCGCGGCGATCATCATGGTGGTGGTGACGGTGGTGGCGCCGTCCATCTTCTTCGCGACGAGCACGGGCAGGTCGCGGCGGGACGCCTTGGCAACGCCGCTGCCGGTCTTGCCGAGGTAGTCGATCTGCTCGGGGGAAAGGCCAGCCTTAAGGCGGCCGCCGATGATGGCGACAGTCGCGGGCACGGCGCCGCCGTCGCGGATGATCTTCTCGACGTTGAGCGCGGTCTCCACGTTCTGCGGATAGGGCATGCCATGGGAAATGATGGTGGACTCCAGCGCCACAACGGGTTTGCCGGCTTTGAGCGCCTCGGCGACCTCGGGCGCGACGTCCAGATATTTGTTCAGACTCATAATATGTCAGCTCCTTCTTCAAAAGTCGCGCCCATTTTAGCCCAAATTTACGGAAAAGTCAACGTACGGGGCTTGAATTTGCGGAACAAACGGCATATAATACTCCCACTATTGTGAAAAAAGGTGGAAAACACTATGGAACGTATGAGGATCGCGGCGGTTTTTGCCGACGCGCAGGAGCTGGACGGGAAAGAGATCACCGTCATGGGCTGGGTCAAGAGCGTGCGCGACATGAAGGAGATCGCCTTCGTCACGCTGAACGACGGGTCCTGCTTCCGCAGCCTGCAGGTCGTGCTGGACAGCAGGACGCTTGAGAACTACAAGGAGATCGCCGCCCAGAACGTCGGCGCGGCGCTGATCGTGCGCGGCACGGTGGCGCTCACGCCCGAGGCGAAGCAGCCGCTGGAGCTGAAGGCGGCCGAGATCGCGGTCGAGGGGCCGTCGGACCCCGATTTCCCTGTGCAGAAGAAGGGACTTTCGCGCGAATATCTGCGCACCATCCAGCATCTGCGCCCGCGCACGAACCTGTTCTCGGCGGTGTTCCGCGTCCGCTCCGTAGCTGCCTACGCGGTGCACGAGTTCTTCCAGAGCCGCGGCTTCGTCTACGTCAACACGCCCATCATCACCGGCTCGGACGCCGAGGGCGCGGGCGAGATGTTCCAGGTCACGACGCTCGATCTGGAGAACCCGCCGCGCACCGAGGACGGAAAGATCGACTACTCCAAGGACTTCTTCGGCAAGAAGGCGAGCCTGACGGTCTCGGGCCAGCTCAATGCCGAGAACTTCGCCACCGCGTTCGGCGACGTGTATACCTTCGGCCCCACGTTCCGCGCCGAGAACTCCAACACGCAGCGCCACGCCGCCGAGTTCTGGATGATCGAGCCGGAGATGGCGTTCTGCGACCTCGACGGCGACCTCGCCGTGATGGAGGCGATGGTCAAGCACATCATCCGCCGCGTCATGGAGCGCTGCCCCGACGATCTCGCGTTTTTCAACAGCTTCGTCGATAAGGAGCTGCTGGAGCGTTTGCAGCACGTCGTTTCGAGCGATTTCGGCCGCATCACCTACACCGACGCGGTGGAGATCCTCAAAAAGCACAACGACAAGTTCGACTACAAGGTGGACTGGGGCACCGACCTCCAGACCGAGCACGAGCGGTTCCTGACCGAGGAGATCTTCAAAAAGCCCGTGTTCGTCACGGACTACCCGCGCGAGATCAAGGCGTTCTATATGCGCCTCAACGACGACGGCAAGACCGTCGCCGCGGCGGACTGCCTGGTTCCGGGCATCGGCGAGATCATCGGCGGCTCGCAGCGCGAGGAGCGCCTCGACGTGCTGGAGGCCCGCATCAAGGAGCTGGGCATGAACCCCGACGACTATTGGTGGTACTGCGACCTGCGCCGCTGGGGCTCCTGCCGCCACGCGGGCTTCGGCCTCGGCTTCGAGCGCATGGTGATGTACCTCACGGGCGTGAGCAACATCCGCGACGTGGAGCTGCATCCGCGCACCGTCGGCAACGCGGAATTTTAACGAATCAACCGAAAGGAAGGGCATTCGGCATGAAGAAAGAATACAAGATGAGCGCGGAGCGCCAGCAGGAGCTCAAGGACGAACTCAACTACCTCAAGACCGTCCGCGAAAAGGAAGTGGCGGAGCTGATCAAGGAGGCGCGCGGCTTCGGCGACCTCTCGGAAAACAGCGAGTACGACGAGGCGAAGAACGAGCAGGGCAAGCTCTACTCCCGCATCGCCGAGATCGAGGACATCCTGCTCCACTCCGTCATCGTCACCGAGAGCGACGAGCACGGCAACGCCGTGAGCATCGGCTGCCGCGTCGTCGTCGCGGAGATGAAGGGCAGCCAGGGCGGCCAGGCGCTGCCGGAAAACAAGGTCGTCGGCTCGCAGGAGGCCGATCCCATGAACCGCGCCGTCAGCGAGGACTCCCCCTTCGGCAAGGCGCTCATGGGCGCCAAGGAGGGCGACACGATCACGGTCGAGGCGCCCGTGGGCGAGATCAAGTACCGCGTCGTGAAGATCGAGAGATAAAGGGGAATACCGATGGCTGAAGAGAAGAACAACAACGCCCCCGCGCAGGAGCAGGATATTTCCGAGATTTTGAAGGTGCGCCGCGAGAAGCTCAAGGCGCTGCAGGACGCGGGGCGCGACCCGTTCACCGTGACGAAGTTCGACGTCACGCACCACACGCAGGACATCCGCGACCGCTTCGACGCGCTGGAGGGCAAGCCCGTCTCCATCGCCGGGCGCCTCATGTCCAAGCGCGGCATGGGCAAGGTCAGCTTCTGCGATCTGCAGGACAAGACCGGCCGCATCCAGCTCTACGCCCGCCGCGACGAGATGGACGAGGAGAGCTACAACGAGTTCAAGAAGTACGACATCGGCGACATCGTCGGTGTGAACGGCGAGGTGTTCCGCACCCAGCGCGGCGAAATGAGCGTGCGCTGCAAGGAGGTCGTGCTGCTCTCGAAGTCGCTCCAGCCGCTGCCGGAGAAGTTCCACGGCCTTACCGACAAGGAAATCCGCTACCGCCAGCGCTACGTCGACCTGATCGTCAACCCCGAGAGCAAGCGCAACTTTGAAATTCGCAGCCGCTTCGTCTCCTATCTGCGCCGCTATCTCGACTCCCTCGGATTCATGGAGGTCGAAACGCCGGTTTTGAGTCCCGTCGCGGGCGGCGCGACCGCGCGCCCGTTCATCACGCACCACAACGCGCTCGATATTGATATGTACATGCGCATCGCGACCGAGCTGCACCTAAAGCGCCTCATTGTCGGCGGCATGGAGCGCGTGTACGAGGTCGGCCGCATCTTCCGCAACGAGGGCATGGACACCAAGCACAACCCCGAGTTCACCACCTGCGAGCTGTATCAGGCGTACACCAACCTCGACGGGATGATGGACATTCTCGAAAACATCCTCTCCGGCGCGGCGAATGAGATCCACGGCACCTACAAGCTCGAATGGCTCGGCCACGAGGTCGACCTGACCCCGGGCTTCCGCCGCCTCACGATGGCGGACGCGGTGAAGGAGTACGTCGGCGTCGATTTCATGGCGTGCGAGGGCGACGCGGAGAAGGGCGTCGCGCTGGCGAAGTCCG
>CAMVGI010000055.1 GCA_947166955.1 uncultured Clostridia bacterium
CAAATAAACTTGAGCATTCCGGCAAAGCCGGTGATCTCCATCACCTCCATGACCGGCTTGGTCACGTTCTTGATCGCGAGCACGCCGCCCTTGCGGCGCATGGCAAGGTAGGCGCGCTTGAGCGCGCGCAGCCCCGCGCTGGAAACGTAATCCAGCTGCTCCAAATTGAGCACCAGACTGTCAAAGCGTTCCGCCGCCGCCACCATGTGCGCCTCGGCGTCCGCTGCGGTGTTCGTGTCGAGGCGGCCGATGAGCTGCAGCTCGCCCTCCGTGTCGCGATTGATGAGCTTCATGTTCAGCATGTTTTTATTCTTCCCTTATCTAAATATTTGATCGCCTGAACGCTATCGCGTCAACCAACGACGATCTCCACTTCTTTCTTGTCCGGCTCCACGTTCTGCTTCTCCTGCTCGCCCTGCTCCGCGTTCTTCTCTATGTTCTTTTCCGCGTTCTTCTCCTGCTCTTTGTTCTCGGGCTGCTTGTTCTTATTCGCGCTCAGGTAATTCTCCCACGCAAACACCAGTCCCTTGAACTGTCCGCCTTTCGCCGCCTCAAGCGCCTCCGGCCTCACCTCTTTTATAAAGTCCTTGAACTGCGGGAGTTTCTTGAATTCATCTATCCCGTGGTTGACATTCTCGTCCCGCAGCATCGTCTGCTTCGTCTTCAGGTTGTCGGTGTTCTCGACCATGTTGAGGTAGAGGATACCGGCAAGGCCGTTCACGGCTTTTTCGCCCCCCTTGCCAAGCAGCTTCGCCGCCATTCCGCTAAGCGAATCGATCTGCCTCGGTATGAGCTTTTCCTGGATCCGCGGGCTGTTGAAGGTCTCCTTCATATCGCCGCCGTGGCCGCTGAGCGCCTTCTTCTCCAGCAGCTTCAGATCCGCCTCGTCGAGCAGCAGGAGCGCATCTGCGTACTCACGAGAGGCTGCCGCCAGTCTCGCCGAATCGGTGAGCTGCTTTTCAAGCCCCGCGCCGCCGCGCCGGGCGTTCACGTTTTCACGCGCCGCGAGAATCTCCGCCAGCGTCTCTACCGCTATTCTGCCCGGTCCGAACTCCCTCTCGGCGGTCTCCCGCCCTCTCCTTGCGACCAGATTCTTGAGGCGCTTCTGCATCAGCTCGATGCGTTGTTTCGCGGTAGGCAGCAGCGTTTCGTCCACGTCGTCGGCAAACCTGCCGTCATTGAAAGTACTGTCGTTGTTGATCGCGATGGCGTAATTCTCCCGGTAGTATTCCATCATCTTGCCGCCGTGGCCGCTGAGCGCTCCGGCAATGATATATTTGTTGAAGCTTTTTTCTTCGCTGGCGTCGAAAATCTTTTTAAAGTTCGCCTCCACTCTATCGGTGCCAAAGGGCATGGCTTTGCACATTTCGACCGTCAGGACGGTGTCCAGGCCCGCGCCGCCGCGCTGGGCGTTCACCGCTTCGCGCGTGGCGATGATCTCCGCCGCCCACCGGCGCTTCTGCTCCGGCTCGGCTTCCTCATCCCTGATCCGCGCCTGCAGCGCCTCGATGCGCTCCTTCGCGGTGGGACGCAGATGCTCCGGCAGATCCTCGGGGATCTCGTCGAGCGTGACGACGTGCTTGCGGAAAGCGTCCGTCAGCGCCTTGCCCTCCTCGTCCTTTAAGATGACTTTGCACAGGTCTTTTCTGGGCATGGAGGCGATGAAGTCGGGGACGTACTTCGTCACGGCCTCGCAGGTGCTTTTCCCGAAGTTGCCGGCGTCCCAGAAGTGCTTTCCCTCCTCCGGCTTGAGCTTCGCCACCGCGCGGCACGTGATGATGTCCGCCACGACGTCCACCGTATATTTGTCAGCCCTTTTCTTTTCGTTTTGCTCCCAGCGTTCCCTGTTCGCCTGAACCTGCTCGGGGGACAATTTTTCGTTGAAATTCTGATATTCCTGCGGGAAGCAGCGGCCACCCGGCCGGGCGTTTTCCTGACGATCGTGCAGCTTCTCCCATGCGCCTTTGATGTAGTCCTGGTAAAGGAACTGGCTGATCTCGTCGCCGTTCTTTCCAAAGCGCAGCATCTTAAGCTTCTGGTCGTTCGGCAGGTCATCCAAAAAGAGCATCGCACTGCGATTCCCAAACTCGCCGCCGATCTCCGTTGCCGGTCCATTCTGTTCCGCCCCGTGGAGATCATCGCTGCTTACCTTGACGTTCCTCCAATCCTCCACGCCCTTGACCTTCTCATACAGGGCGGCGAAGTCGAAGAAAAGATTTTCGACGCCGATTGCTCCGCTCCCCGTCAGTTTGCCGCTGTATGCATCATACGCATAAGAGCGAACAGACTCGGCAACGAACGCCGCCGTGTCCGGCTCCACCAGTGTGAGCTGATCCTCTACGTCCTGATAGCCCTCGAGCTTCTTGATCTGCTCATATTTTTTATGTTCAGCCTCATTGACAAATTCCTCTCGCCCATCCACTTCCGCAGTCTTACTCGCTTGCGCTTTGATAAAGCCCAGCCGGTCGCCCACTACCTCGATACCTTCTTCAAAGATTCGCTTTGCGTTCTCCTGCCCCGGGTTGTCCTGCAGCGAGCGCAGCTGCGCCACCACGTCCTTGAGCCGCGGGTCGGACGGATCGGAAACGATCGCGTCGATCTGTCCGATGGTCGCGATCAGCTTCTCCAGCTCCTGCGGATTGTTTTGGATGCTCTCCCACGTATACTTTGGCATAGTCGTCGTCTCCTTTTCAAAAAAATTTTAGACCGTATCCCCGTCTGTCCGTTCTTTCTCCGGCGGCGCTTCCTTCTCTGCCGCGTCCTTCGTTTCCGTTTTCTTTGCCGCGTCTTTCGCCGCTTTCTTTTCCGCCTTTTTCTCTGCCCTTGCGCGCTTTTTCTCCTCCTTGCGCGCTTTTCGTTCCTCTTTCGTTTCCTTGGGCGGCTTGAAATCGTTTGCCGTCATCGTGTCCGGCAGCCACTTCTCAAACGCCCCGATCGCGCGCCACTGGGAGATCCAGCCCGTGAGGGAGCGCCCCGTCCACGCCGTCAGCGTGGGCGCGCCGTTCTCGTAGGCAAACACCAGCACCACGGGGCGCGTGAGAATATAGCGCAGCAGACAGGCAACCGCCTCCGGCTGCTCGCTCAGGATAAGGCCGCGCCCGATGTTCTGCATCGCCTTTCTCGCCGCCTCCGTGACGCGCGGCCTGCCGTCCTTCGTCTCATAGCGGCGCACACGGCGGAATATGCCGAGGAGCCGCACGGCGGTCGCGCCGTCGCCGATGCCGATCGGCGTTTTCATAAACGCGCCCGCGGGGAGCGCGGTCAGCCGCCCATCCTGCGCGAGCACCGCCCGTCCAAGCAGCACGCGCTTGATCTCCGCTTTTTTAGGGTCTTTCACATCTACGCCTCGCTTTCAGCGCCAGCCGCTCCCGCACCGTCGGCGGCTCCGTCCGTCACAAGCTGCTCCGTCCTGCTGCCGGTCAGCCGCATCTCGCCGTCGGCGACCTCCACGTCAAACACAAAGGATATGTTCGCGTCGGCATTGTAAACGCTCACCTCGGCGACGCCGTTTGCTCGCGTTTCGAGCTGGATGGTAATGCCTTGCCTCGAAGCTTCCATGCTGTAGAGCGCCGCGACCATCGTATCGCTGCTCTCGAAAAGCCACTCGCCGTCGTCCGTATGTCCCTCGGTCTCCTCGACGAAAATCGTCAGTCCCTCGTCGCCGCCGCGCACGGTAAAGGGGTGCCCCGTCTCCTCGCCGCCGCGCACGGTGGCTTGGAGGGCACGCTCGCGATGCGCGTCGACCGTCGCGGCATAATACCCGTCCGTATCGCTGACCGCCACGGTCAGGCTCAGCTCCGCGAGCCGTTCCTCACCGCTCATGAGCGCGAAAGTCGCCTGCACGCGTCCCACTTCAACAGGGGTCAGCGTCATCTCCGACGTCCCGCGCTTTGTTTCGCCCGCGGTGATTTCGAGAATGTCGCCGTCCGTGCCGTCAAGGCTCCACATGGCGCCTTCCGCTTTGCCGGTCTTCATGCTCAGCGCGATCGTCCCGTCCTTTTTCTCCGTCCAAAAGTAGGGATATGGCGCGTCGTCGGCGCCGCTGAACCGCGCCCCGCCGCGGACGCGCAGGATAATCGCGACCGCGGCGGTGGCGGCGATCATGACCGCGAGCACCGCAAGAGTGATGATAATCGCTTTTTTATTTCGTCTTTCGTCCATGGATCATGCTCCCGTTCCGTCGCTGTTTTCCGCGCCGGTTCCTCCGCTGACCGCGACCGCGCCGCCTGTCGCGCCGACCGAATTTTCCAAGTTATCGATCTTCTGCTGCATTTTCTCCAGCTTCTCCGCCTCGATGACCTTCGCAAGATCTTCCAGCTGCTGCGCGATCGGATCGCTCTCGCTCGCGACCGTTACGTTGACGGTAAGGGCGGAGGACGCGCTTTCGCGCGAAACGATCCTGATTTGATACTTCACCGAAGCGCCGGTATAGTTGCGCGGCGGCAGGAAGCTGATCTCAATCCCTTCGGCGTTGAACGAGCCGGTTTCCGGCTTCGCGCCCTTCCAAATGGCGGCCTCTCTGGCGTCGGTCGCCGCAGCGGCCTTTGCCGCGATGCTTGCCTCGGTATATCCGCGCGTGTCGTCAAGGCTCGCTCTGCCGACGGCGCCCGTGGTCGTATCCACCTTCACGATCGACGCCGTGAAGCCCTCAAACGAACCAACCACGTGCGGCACGATACGGATGGTGCCGCCGGACGAGATGAGCAGGTCGGTGCTGCTTCCTCCCGCGACGGTCTGCGGATCGCCCTCCTCGCCGGTGTAAATGTCCGCCGTCATCAGGATTTCCGCCAAGCTCATTCTCAGCGGCGTACCCTCAACGATCTGCTGGTTGACTTCACACTCCTTTGTGAACTCGTCCGCGCCGAGCGTCGCCGTGAGCGTCTTCAGCGTCCACGCCTCGCGCCGCTCCGCGGCGCTCCCCGCGCTCGCGCCGTAAGGCTCCAGCTCGATCCAGCGCAGCTCCTCGACGTTGGGAACCAGCATGCGGACATTGACCGTGCTGCCGGAAGTGAAGCCGGTCGCGCCGTCCGCGATATACATACGGATATCCTCATAGGTGGTGCTGATCAGATCGCCGTTTTGGTCATAGCTGCCCAGCGTCATACGCACAGGGCCGTTGGTGCCGGTGCTGATGCCATCCGCCGCGGACGACGCCGTGGAGAACTTCAGCGACAGCTGCCGGACGGACTGCGTGTCGCTCGCGTACATCCGATACGGCGCCCCCGCCAGTTCGAGCCGTTCCACAAAGCTGTACGCGCCCTTAGTCTCGACCGTCTCTCCGGTCTTGGCGGCAACTCGCTCATTGGTCGCATACGCCCGATCGACGACCGCCTTGACGTCGCCGGTGGAAACCAGCGTGATCCCCGTGATCTTCGCGACGTTCATCTGGTCGAATTCAAGCTCGACCACCTGGCCCGGCCGGATCTGGGTATAATTCTGGTCGGTCAGATAGATGTACGGCGAACGCAGCTCCATCCCCGTCGGATCGTCCCCGAGGTAGTTCAGCGCCACGGCGATGTCGTTGCGCCGTTTGTTTGGATTCTTCGGATCCTCCGAAGCCAGCACGCTTATCTCCGTGTCGGTTCCGAACTGCAGCGTCACGCGCTGCCTCTGCGTCTCGCTGGCCGCAACCTCGCTCAGTTGGAGCCCGAACGGCTCGGTGAAGCCGCTACCCGCCAAATTCCATGTGTTCATCACAACGCCGCTGCGGATCCGCTGCACCACGGCACGCACGTTGCCGCTCAGGCCGGTGCCTTGTCCGCTGTGGATCGTCACGGAATTGAGCGCGGCAAAATTCTTGGCGCTTATGTTGGTTCTGTAGAAGACCTCCTGTCCTTTGTAGAGCGTTGTGTCAAGCTTGCCCGTCGAAATGTCCGTCGTGTCAGGAGCGGCGGCTCCGGCAATTCCAACCGTCATGTCGCCGGTCGAAGACTGCATCGTCTTATCCTCCACATCGGTATACCTCAGTGTGGCCACGGGAGCGTTGACGCTCTCCGGATAGATGAAGACGTTGAACGTATCATTCTCCGAGACCGGAGCGCGTGTAACGACGGACGTCCACTGCTGCGCGTCGGGATTGATCTCGATCCGGTTCTCTCCGAAGTTGACATTGATCCGCGCCGTGTTTGTATTATGGCTTTTGTCGTAGTGCTCCAGTATCTGCCGATACGCGGGCGCGCTATCGCTGTCGCTTGAGGCGAGCCACTTCGGCTCCTCGCCCTTCTCATAGGCCATTTCATATTCGTCGTTTGCGTTGATGATCAGCCTGCCCTTGCCGTTCACCTGGAATATGGAGACGTTTGAGATATTCCAGACCGTGTCCACCTCGCTGGTCACCTCAAATTCAATGCGCCGGATCGATTTGACGTCGCTCAGGCTGAGGAAGAAGCGGTCGGTGTGTCCCGGCCGGAACATAATGCTCGGGTCGCTGATCGTCTTGCCGCCGATGGACTCCGGCGTACCGATCGGCGTATGGTTGATGTACGAATAGATGCTCTTCGTGACGTCGGAGATGATCTCCTCCTTGACCGACGAGACCGTGTGCTTCTCGTAATAGACAACCGCCGAAAGGTTGCCGCGGAACTGCTCCGAGTCTTTCGGATAGCCTTCCGTCTGGATGGCGATCATCAGGTTGACCTCATAGGTGCTCCCGTCCACCGCATAGGTGCGCGTCAGCTCTTCCGCGCCGCGTCCGGCCATGCCCGTGACCGATTGCATCTGTGCATCGTCGCGGTAATCTATGCTGATCCAGCCGACCGTGCCGATCGTCCATACGGGCACCAGCGTCCCGCTGCCGTTCTGCTTGATCTTGATCGATTTGATGTTCAGCTTGTCAAACATGTCGCTGTTTTCGGACATGTCCTCCGGAATGATCTCCACGGCGGTCACTTCGCCGTAATCCTCGTTGGTGGCAATGTTAAAGGACTGGGACGCGCCCGCGATAAAGCCGTCCGAGGACAACTGCTGGTTCGCCAGCACGAAGCTGCTGCTGCCATGCTGGAAAATCAGGCGGAAGTAAAACAGGTTTTTGGAACCGCAGTCCCCATCCTCAGCGCTCGCATCGCTCTCTCCGCCGACATTGACCTGCACCGTATAGAGGTATTTTTGCCTGAGGAAACCAAGGTCCTGCGACGCCTGCTGGAAGGTCATGGAATAGCGGATCTGCGACCAGTCCACGGTTTCCCTGCTGGTCATATCGGCGCTTCCTCCGCCTCCTTGCCCGCTTGGCCCCACTTCGACGGGAGCCTCTCCGCCATTCTGGATCAGCACAGGGTTCGTCGCTTTTTCCGCAAACTGGTACTTCAGGTCGCTCTCCACGGCGCGGTCATAGCTCAGATAGCTCACCGCGGTGTCTCCGGAGCTTTGGGCGGAGCCGCTGGTCAGCTCGCTTGTCCCTCTATTGAGGGTATACGCCCCCCATGTGGCCGCGCGCTTGTCATAAGATTTGACCGTGGAAATCGTCAGATCCTTCATCTGCCAGTCGTCGTGGCTCGCTTTTCCGCCCTCATTTCCGCCTTCTTTTCCATCCAGCCAAACCTCGACGTTTGTGATCGCTTTCACGTTGCTGAGAGAGACGAAAAATCGAAGCTTCTGTCCTTTGGCGACGCCTTTATAATAGCCGACGTCCTCCATCGTGCCCTTCGCCGTGCCGCTGTACCACCAGCCGTTGAAATCTTGCGACAGCTCACGAACCTTAAGCGTGCCCGAATCCTTGGCATTGCCCTCAA
>CAMVGI010000056.1 GCA_947166955.1 uncultured Clostridia bacterium
GATCGGTTTCATATTTTTGCTCCTTTCTCCGTGCGCTTTCCGGCGGCCTACTGTCCGACCGCCCACTCGCGCACTTTTTTGCTGACGTCATCGATGAACGAATTGCCGCCGAGCGCCTTGTACGCCTCATACTCAAAGAGGAAGTTCTTCTTTTCGTACTCGTGAAGCGTTTCGTCGTCACGGTTGCGGTAATAGGTATCCATCATGTCTTTCCGGAGCAGGCATTTGATGCCGTCTCCGAAGCTCTTGACGGTGCGGTACACCCATACGGCGCCGCCGCCGATCGTACCGAGCGCTGCGAGGATCCCCGCCACGCGCAGGATCACCGTTTCCATTTATGCGTCCACCTCCGGATGCAGCATGGCAAGCAGCTCGTTGTACTCGCTCTCCGTCAACTTGCCGAGCGCATAGAAAATGTCGATCTTTTCCTCCAGTCCATCGGCCTGTCCGCGTTCGACAAGGCGTTTCAAGGTACGAAACAGCATCAAACATCACCCCCCAACTCCAACAAGGATAACCGCAGTTCATGGTCGATCAGCATCGCGTTGATATCGTCCTGTTCTGACGGTTCAGGCGGTTCGGGTTCGGGCGCGGGCGGCACTTCACCCGCCGTCCACTTCGTCAGCGTCATTATGCCGCCGATCTCCTCCGCTTCAAGGTCGCCGTAAGGGAAATGCTCAAGCGGCATCATATCGTCAGGAACAAGGCAATATCCGTTTGGAACAGGGAAGATAGCAGGGGTTACATTCAGTATTGTTTGGTTATTGTGCGACCCATCTTCGCATTTTTCCAACTTAACAATTGTCATTTTGTTTTCCTCCACCAATCAAGCAGAAACATAATATGCAGCGTTTGGTGCAGAACCATATGAGTACGGCGAGAATTTAACTGTTACACCGTCATCGTCCCACCCTGTAATAGTTACTGAATAAGATCCGCCAGCAACAAGACGAAGCTGATTATTGTTGCCATTCACCATATGAGCCCCAAATCCCCTCCATCCCCACCAAAAATTTTGGTCAGCAATAGAGCTTTGATTAAAACCATCCCACACAATAAGTTGCATAGGAACAAATGGTGTATTAATCTTGATAGTTTTGCCTGCAAGTGGGGCATCAATAAATCCAACAATACTTGTTAGGACATTATTAGACAACGCAGTTCCGTTTACTGTAGTTGTCTTATCCACCTTTCCGGATACAAGCGCCGCCGCCGCTTCCAATGCGTCAAGTGCTTCATCGGGTGTAGCGGGAGCGGTAAGGGAGAGAGCGTCAGTAACAAACTTCTGCGCGGTCGCGGCGGAGAGCGATTGCGCCTTTGAAAAGGTCTCGTCCTTCGTGTACGTGTTCGCACGCTCCGCGGCATAGGCGAAGATGTCCGTTTCCATACCGTTCGGGTCGTAGACGTCCTTGCGCATGTCGCCCGCTCCCGTTCCGTCGGCGCCCTTCGCCGCGATCAGCCGCCAGCAGGATGCGTTCGTCGGCAGCACACCCTCGCACGCCGTCGTGCAAAGGTAGCTGGAGCCGTTATAGACGACCTTGTTGTCCGGCACGTAGCTTTTCTCCGCGTCGTAAGGCTCCCACGCAAGGCTCTCCTCCAGCGCGTCGACCAGGCCGTTGTGCTTGTCCTTCACCACCTCGCAGACAAGTCCGTCGAACACCGCCTTGTTCTCCTGCGCCGAGCCGGTCAGCATATCCGGTGCGGAAACGACGCCGTGCTGCGCGACGTCGCCGTTCGTGATTTTGAGTTCCGACAGATCGCTCATATCGTTTCTCCTTTCTTCAAACTGCCAAGCACGTAATGCTTGACGATTTCATAGACGCCGAAGCCCTCGTTTGCCGCGTCGTTTTTCACGAGGATCTGGAGACGTCTGTATCGTTTCGCCGCTCTCCGCGGGAACGGGATCTCCTGCGGCGCCTCGTTCGTATTGAACGTAAAACGTGAGAAATCAATGTCCTCCCACGAAAAGATATCCATGATCCCCGCCGCGCTTTCCCACGCGACCGCGTCGCGCTCGGTGCGCAGCAGGATCTTTGCCCCCGAGCGCGCATAGGGCTTGATGGTGACCGCGTTGCCGCGGTTCAAAAGCGTTTTGATCACCATCGGGTCGCCGTCGTCGTCGCTTCCGGTCGACCAGATCGCGGTGATCGGCGCGCCGTCGTCGCTGTAGCGCGTGAGGTCTTTTTTGTCGGTGTTGAAGCGGCAGATGCGGCCGTCCGCCGTACCGAACCACAGCGTTTCCTCTCCGGCGTCGATCACGCGCAGCACGCAGCGCGCCGGCACGTTGTCCCAATAGAAGCACTCGTAGAGAAACGCCGTGTCGTTCCGGTTCGGATAACTGCGCATCTGTCGCCCGTCAAGCCCGTAAACGCGCCCTCCGGCAAAGACGAGGTACGATCCCTCATACCCGCAGGACACAGCTTCGCGCAGGTCCTCGCGCAGCAGCTTCGGGTCGACGCGTCCGCTGCGGTTCTGCACGATGCGCTCCGCGGTCAGGCTGTTGGTCGTCAGCGCGTACACGCCCGCGCCCGTGAGAAAGAGCTGCTCGTCCCCGATGCTGCCGAAACCGAAACGGGACACCGCGCCCGCCCCCGTCAGGCACGGTTTGACGGTGAATTCCGCTTTTCCGCTTTCGTCGACGGTCCCCCTGCGCAGAAACACGGTGGGTTCGTTTCCGTTGTCCTCCTTGATGACCGCGAGGTATTCTCCGAGACGGCGGTAGCCGACGATTGCCGTTTCCTCCGAGCCGACGACGGCGTAATTCGTATCCGGCCAATAGCTTCCGTCCTCG
The DNA here is from genome assembly GCA_947166955.1 of uncultured Clostridia bacterium. Next base: position 2,792 of record CAMVGI010000056.1, read on the forward strand.
TAACCGCAGATAAAATCGCGATTCGGGTAATCGGGGTTTCCCGTCGCCACGATGCGGTCGGACGCGCCGTTTGCACCCCAGACGACTGCCGCGGCGCACTTGTCGATGCGATCGGCATAGCCCGCGGTCGTTTTCGTAAACGTGATGAAAACGTTATCCGCCGCGCCCGCGGCGGGTCTTGCGGGCGCCGCTGCGAACGTCACCGTACCCGCCGTGAGATCGGTCGTGAAGCCGCTTGTCAGCTCTTCGCCGTCGACCTCGACCTTGTCCACGCTCTCGACGTTCGCCTCCGGCAGATGATAAACCGTGCTTGTCCCGTCCGCGAGATAGCCGGCGCGCTGTCTGCCCGTGAGCAGATTCACCGCCTCGTACGCCGTTCCGCCGCCGGCAGGGTCGGCGGAAACGACCGTCGTGGGCACATAGGCGTCCGTGCTTGCCGGAACGCAGGCCGCACCGTCATAACGCAGCAGTTTCGTCCCCGTAAACAGCCACAGTTTTCCGCCGAGATATGCCGCCATGCTGCGCGCGTCCGGAAGTCCTGACGCAAGCTCCGACGGCGCCGTGCCGTCCTCGTACCAGCGGTAGAGCTTTGTCCCCGCGTGCGCCAGCATGTGCCGCGCACCGCCAAACTCCGCGCTGAACAGAGCGTTGATCCGCCCCGGCAGCGTTTTGACGCTCCGCCAGCCGGGACGTTTTTCCGGCATGCCGCCCATATCGGCTACGAGATTCGGCGCCCAGGGGCTGCGCGTGTCGTCCACCAACGACGGGTCGGTGGAAAAATCCACGCCGCGGAACCTCCGGTACTTTTTCGTGCGGATCACCGCACCCGCTCTTTTCGGCACGCACTCACCCCCTTCGCCGCGCGTACAGTTCCTGACGCACGGTATACTGCGGCGCCGCGCCGCGCGGCAGCATGCCGCGCATTTGCAGATAGAGATTGTAAAACGCGCCGTGATCCACCGTAACGTCCGCGAGAAGCTGCTGCGCCGCCACAAACAGCGGCAGGCAGTTCGCCGCATCCTCGCCGACTTCAAAGACGTAGTCGTCGCCCGTCTCGGACGTGATGGAGCGCGGCTGCGCGAGATAGTCGAGCGTCAGCGTCGAGCCGTCCCCCACAGGCGAGAGCAGCTTGCCGTCGAGCACCTCATAGCGCATCGTACGGATGCCGTCCCTGCGGATACGGACGACGTTCTCCACGCCCTCCGGCAGCTCCATGCAGCCGGTGCCGTCCAGCGTAAGCTCCGTGCGCCGCACAATGGGCTGCCATGCCGCGACGTCCTTTTGCGCGATGTCGAAAAAGTCGTTCATTTTCAGGCTGAGGTCGTTGTTCAAGGCGATCGCTCCGCCGACGGAATACTCGTCGAGCAGCATCAGGACTTTTCTTTTTCCCTCTCCAAGAGTCATGTTGGTTCGCCTCCTTTCGGGAGGTAGCTTATAAAGCTACCTCCCGGGTAAAAAAAGTTCGCATCCATTTTCAGGAAGGGTCGCTGAAAATGATCTGGCGGCCGTCGCCCCAACCGCAGCCGAAGTCGACGTAGCCCGTGTAAAGGTCTTTAAGCGGATTGTCGAGCGCCGTCTGCATGACGGTGGGCTTGGTGATGTAGACGAGCTTGACCATCTCGCGCATGAGCGCGGGGTCGCAGATTGCCCACTGCTTCTTGGAAAAGCCGTCGTTGCCGCCGCCGATGACCATGTACTGAAGGTCGGCAAGCGGATTCGCCGCGTTGGTGTCGTCGGCAGGGTTGCGGTTCGGGCGGAACTTGCCGTTGTCGCCGCAGATCTTCTTGGCCTCGGCCTCCAGCTCGGGCGAAACGAGCAGCAGGTTCATCTCCGCGAGCAGCGGCAGGCCGTCGGGCGTGGTAAAGCGCCCCGCCATGCTCTGCGCCTCGGTGATGGCGTTCACGCTGAGGGTCTTGGTGATGAGATTGGAATAGGTGCCGCTGTCGGGGTCGGCGACAAACCTGCGCCCCTCGGAGCCTTTGGAGGCGTTGGGGTGATCGGTCGCCGCCCAGGGTTTGCCGTCGCCGCCCGCGAAATTCGCGTCGAATGCATTGGCAAACATGCGCAGCGCGTGCATATACACGGTCATCGCGGCGGAGTTGCCGAGCATCGTGCCGACGCGGCGGCATTCGCCGCTCTTGTCGATCTTCGCCTGCTTGTAGCCGACGGACTCGGAAAGTGAAAACTCCTCCGGCGTGATGATGGTCTTGAAGCCGCGCTTGCGCGTGCCCTCATTGATGTTCTCGCCGTCGTAGGCGGGCATCTCGCCGTAGCCGCCGGAGCCGGTGAGCTCATAGTCGATACTGTTGCTGCTCGCAACGCCGAGAATGGCGAGGAGCTTGTTGAGGCGGTTGGCATAGGCAAAGTCAAACGCCTTGCCGACGAACTTGTAGTTGTCGGTCTTCCACGCTGTCATAGTAGGCATTTCTATATCCTCCCTTGTTTTTCTTTACGCGTCCACCGCGAACAAATGCTTTTTCGCGTACACGTTGATCTTGTCCGCGCCGACGTCCCAGCCGGTCACCTTGAACGGCAGGCTCGCCGCCGCCGTAAGAACGATGGCCGCGCGGCCGCTGTCAAGATTGCCCTTGGCAAAGCCGACGGGCGGAAAAACCTCGTACACGTCGCCGGCATAGGGCGCGCCGCCGCTCTCAAGCGTAAGGATGCCCTTGGTGGGCGTCGCGTCGTCGAGCGCAAAGTCCGTGATGCGCCGCACCTTGCCGACCGGATCGGTATTCGTGCTTGCCGCGGCCTTCGAGACGAGCTTCACGTAACCGCCGTTGAAGTCGTCCGCCGCAAACGCCTTGAGCGCGGTCACCTCCAGCGTAGTCGCGCTGCCGCCCGCCGCCGTGACCTCCGGCGCCTTGCAGCGGTAGACGGCGGTGGGGTCGTCGATCACGAAGATCTTCCCGCCGTTCGCGCGCGCGTCGATGGCGTCGGCGCTGCCGCTGTGGTTCTCCGCCGCGACGCCGAGAACGGCGCCGCTTTCGTCCGCCGCCGCGGCGACGACGAGGCCGTCGGCAAGCTTCACGGCCTGACCCTCCGCAATCGCGGTGTCGGTCGCGATGTCATACTCGCGGGCGCTCACATGAACGCCGCCGTCGAGCTTCTGAAAGAATTGCATTTCGTTTCCTCCTTACATGTTCAGGTATTCTTTTGCCGTCATCTGCATATCGGGGTTCGCTTCGTTCCACGCGTCAAGCAGCTTTCTCTGCGTCGGCGTGAGCGTCGCGCCGCCCGCGGTGCCGCCGCCCGTGGAACGCGCGCTGCGGCTTGCGGCGCGATCCTCCGCCGCTTTGCCCACGCCCTCCACGACGAACAGATAGTCGCCGTAGAGCGCCGCGAGCGGCTCGCGGCCGTAGCGCGTGCCGCAGAAGCGGCGGAACTGCGCGTTGTGCTCCAGCGCCTCCAGATCCTCCGCGCCGAACTGCGGATAGTGCTCCATGAAGTCGAGCAGGTCGGTCTTCACGAACGCTTTCAGCGTCGCCTCCGCCTCCACGCTTACCGCCGGAGTTTCCGCCGCGTCCGTCCGCGCGTTTTCCCGAAGCTCCTCCGCTCCGGTCCTCTCCTCAAAGTCCATGCCGTCTCTCCTTTCTTTTTTTGATTATCTTCCCGCCGGAAGGACGTCGCCGCCGTCCTCCGGCGCTCGGACCGTATCGGTTTTGTCCGTCTCCTTCGCTCCGCCTTCGCCGGACGCGAATCGTTCGCGCCACGTGTCCACGATGTCCTGCTTCTGCGGAATGTCGAGATAGTCGAGCATCGCCGCGAGCATCTGCCAATTCTCCTCCGTCACCTTGGTGTGCGAAAGCTTGTCCAGCGCCTCCACCGTCGCGCCCGGCGTCTTTCCGACGCCGTCGCCGCAGGTCACGGTCACGTCCACGCGCGGATAATAGGTCGCGCGCTCGCGCAGCACTTCGCCCGTCACGCTGTCCCGCACTTCCGGCACGGTGCGGGCGTAGTTCGCGCTGTTGTAGCGCACGCTGCCGCCGCCGTCCGATTGCTTCGCGCCGATGAAGAGCAGCCGGTCGTCGTCGAAAAACTCCAGCGCCAGCCAATCCAGCAGCTTGCTTCAAAACGTCTTTGGCACCACGCTTGGCGTGGCGCTGGGAAACGCGGTGACTGGCGCCTTTGATATGTTCATGGGCTCAATTGACCGCGGCATTGCCAGACTCGACACCATCAATAGCTTTCAGCGCGTTATGGTTTCGCTTGGTGAAGCGCCCGAAGACGCAGCCGCTGCAATCGACCAGATGAAGGGCGCGCTTGACGGCCTGCCAACCGCAACTAACGACATGGCAGCGTGGGTGCAGCAGATCAGGGCGGCTGGCGAGCCGCTAGACCGCGCCACCGACCTTGGTATTGCCATGAACAACGCGCTGCTGGCAGGCGGCGGCTCGGCTGCTGACGTGTCGCGCGCCATGGACGCATACAACACCATCCTTGCCCGCGGCGTGCCCGACCGCATGCACTGGCGCGCGCTTGCCACGACCTGACCCGCGGCAATCGACGAGCTGGCCAAAGCTATTGAACGTCTCAAAGATTGTAGTGTGGTTGTTTTCTATCCCGACTGTGAAGCGGATGATGCATGCAAGGCTATTAAGCACCTTTGCGATTCGTATCAGTATAAGACCAGGGTTATTTTGATGAGCGGAAGGTAACTTCCAAAATGCTGAGAACTCGACATGGGTTCTCGCATTTTTTGCGCCTCCGGATAAAGGAGGTGAAATGTGGAATGGAGAATAATCAACTTGCGTACCTTGACAACTTAACATCTGAACCGTGCGAAAAAACAATGAAACGGGTAATGGAAGCATGCCTCTGCCAGACACTTCACTTTTCGACAAGAGAACCATTTGATTCTGAATATACAACTAAGCTCGTTAACAGCGAAGTAGCCATGTATAAAAACACTCTGGACAGAAAAAAAGTAAAGT
>CAMVGI010000057.1 GCA_947166955.1 uncultured Clostridia bacterium
CGAACATCCTCGCGCTCAACGCGGCGGTCGAGGCGGCGCGCGCGGGCGAGGCCGGCAAGGGCTTCGCGGTCGTCGCGGACGAGGTGCGCAATCTCGCCACCAAGTCGCAGGAAGCGGCGAAGAGCACCTCCGACCTGATCACCGCCTCCATCACCGCGGTCGGCAAGGGCTCGGAGATCGCCGCCGCCACGGCGGAGTCCATGACGGAGGTCAAGGAGATGTCCGCACAGACGGCGAAGCTCATCGTCGACATCGCCGAGGCCAGCCAGGAGCAGAGCGAGTCCATCAAGCAGATCACGGCAGGCGTCGAGCAGATCTCTCAGGTCATCCAGACCAACGCCGCCACGGCGGAAGAGACCTCCGCGCTGTGCTCCTCGCTCAACGGGCAGTCCAAGCAGCTGCAGGATCAGGTCGCGCACTTCAAGACCAACGGATAAGACAAAGAAACGGCGAAAGGCGCTCGGAACTTCGGTTCCGAGCGCCTTTTCATTTATATTACAGCGCGGTCCCGCCTGCCGTACGGGCCTTTTCCGGCCTGACAGGCATTTTGCAAAAAAAGATCGGCAATATGTACGAATGGACAATGTAAAACCGAAAAACTATGCTATAATCATACTGTCATAAGGGGCGTGGGGCGCCGATTCCGCGCTCCGGCGCGGGAAAAGGAGAGAAAGATGAGAAGGATCACCGTTGTTGCAGCGTTTTTTTCCCTGCTGCTGCTCCTCGCGGGATGCAAGGGTCAGACGGCGCAGCCCGCCGCGCCGACGGCACCGGCCGAGCCGGCGTCCGCGCAGCAGACCGCCGCGCAGCCGCAAACGCCGGAGCCGGAGGCGACGTGGCGTTATGAGCTGACAAAGCAGACGACCGAGGATAAGTTTTTCGGCGAGGACGACGTGAAGCTCGCGTCGGTTAGTTACGAATACCCTGAGCTGACCGCCGTGTGCGAGGGCGACAAGGACAAGTGCGCCGAGATGCCGGCCGACGTGAAGGCGACGCTCGACGCGTTCAACAACGGCGTGCGCGATTACATCCTCTCGCTGGAGACCGCCGCGGGGCTTGCGGAGACGGCGAAAGAGCAGTATAATGGGACGGATCCCGAGTACCGCAAGTATTTCACCGCCTATTATGCCACGATGGAGGTCGTGAACACCCGGATCACGGGCGACCTTGCGGAAGCGCAGCTCTTTGGCAGCACCTATTTGGGCGGCGCGCACGGCGTCGAGCGCTGCAAAAACTTCCACTTCGACCTCAAAACGGGCGAATTCTTCGAGCTTTCCGACTTGACGGACACGCCGGAGAAGCTGCACGAACAGATCGGTCGGGAGATCGTCGACGGCATCTATGAAAGCGGCGGGGAGGGCGAGTATTTCGACGGCTTTGACGCGACCATTCGAAACCGCGAGCAGTACAACGTCGCGCTCAACGAGGACGGCGTCGAGGTCATCTTCAACGAGTATGAGATCGCGCCCTATGCCTCCGGCCTGCCGACGTTTACCGTTCCCTATGAGAAGATCTGGCGCTTTTTGAACGAACGCGGCCGCCGCCTGTTCGACCTGCCGCTTGAAACGCGCGTGCTCGGCGACTATTACGACGCGACGGAGATGTGGTATTGGTTCCAGGGCTGCTGGGGGTTCGATTGCGATACCGAAGACGTGCGCACGGCGGACTATACCACCGCGTACGGCGACGTCACGGTTCCCTATTTCCGCGTTACCGAGCAGGGACTCGACACGATGGCGAAACTGAAAGCGAGGCTTGCCGAACGCTTTTCCGCGGAACTGATCGAACAACTGCTTCCGGCGGACGGAGCGATGTTCCGCGAGTTCGACGGCAGGCTTTACACCATGGGCGCGGGCCGCGGCGCGGACATCACGGTGCTGTCCGTGGATTACAAGGTCGAGCTGAACGCCGCGAAGGACGGAGGACGCATCCTTGCCGATATCCACCGCGGCGATTACGACGAGACGGCGGAAGAATGGGTCGCGACCGGCGAGGTCGATCAGGTCGAATTCCCGTTTGTGTTGACGGACGGCGGCACGGTATTCAGCGAATTCCCGACGATTTGGTAACGAGAGCAGAGGAAAGGAACCATGAGAATGAAACTGTTGGCTGCTGTTCTCCTTGCCCTCGGCTGCACCGCGTTCGCGGGCTGCCGGAGCGGCGGTTATAGCGGAACGGGTTACGAGCAAAACGACAACGGCGGCGTGCTGACGGGCAGCAAGATGACGCTGACCGTCGCGCGAGAGCGGCAATACGGCTTCACCGAGAACGCGAAGTACAAGGCGGAGGCCAAGGGCGGCGAGACGCTGCTCAAGGTCGACGAGGGCGAGCTGTTCTTTTTCGTGGACGTCTCCTACGACGCCAAGCAGGATAAGATCGTCGCCTACACCCAGCCGATGCTCGACGGCGACGGCGGCTACAAGCGCACCGAGTTCGCGCGCACGGCCTACATTCCGCCCGCGCCGCCCGTCTACGCCCCGCCTGTTGACAAGAGCGATGCGAACGCGAAGAAGGAGTTCGCCGACCTGACCGTCCGCGCGATGAAGGTCTCTTTCTACGACGCGGGCGGGTCGGAGAACCAGGGGACCGACCTGCCGCCGATGCCGCCGTACGCGGGGGGTTACTCCTACGACCTTACCGTTTTGGACGACGGCACGGCGCGCGTCTCGTCCTCGTTCTGCGGGGAGATCGCGCTTTCAAAGGAGACCGCGGATAAGCTGCAGACGCTCGTTAAGGAGGCAAACCTCGGCGCGCTCAACGGCCTCGACGTGCATACGGAGGGCCTGCCGCGCGACGCGGCGGACTACACGCTGGAGCTGACGCTGAAAAGCGGCGAGGTCATCCGTTCGTCCGCGAACGGCGACAGCGTGCCGGAGAACTGGGCGGGTTTCCAGACGGAGCTGCACAACCTGCTGTTCTTCGCGTTCGTGGACGCGGGCTACAGCTATCAGGACGGCTCGTTCCACTCCACCGCGCCGATGAAACGCGTCGGCAGCGGCAAGGGACTTTTCAAGAAAGCGAGCGGCGTCGACTGCGAGACGATCGTGGTCGAGCCGGATTGGCCGAAGGCGTACGACTATAACCTGAACGTGACGTATTTTGCGTTCCGCGATCTGGACGGCACGCACGCCGCGCTGATGAAGACGCTCGATTCGATTGCCGCGCAGTGCAAATCGGAGGCGGAGGCGGCGCTCAAGGCCGGTTACGAAACGATGCAGTCCGCGCCGAAGCCCGTTCGGGAGAAAGCGTTCAAGAGCGGCGACAAGATCTTCTGCCACTCGCTCTACTCGGCGGAGAGCTGGGAACTGGACGAGGGCGTTTTCACCCTCAATCTCCGCACGGGGCATATGAACACGCTCGGCCTCGGCGAGAGCGGCTACGGAAAGTATGATCTCGTCCGCTACCGCATCGACGCGAAGACCGGAAAGCTGCTCTCGGCGTCCGACCTCTTTACGGGCGCGGACGCGCTCTGCGGCTATCTTGCCGCGAAGATGAAGCGGAGCGACGGCACATACAGCCTTCAGGGGCATGCCGCCGCGGCGGCGGACTTCCCGGCGGCGCTCAAAGCCGCCGTCTCCGCGCCGGAGCCGGAGGGCGGCGTCGGCTGGGAGGCGAGCGATGACCATCTGACGCTCTATTTCCCGCAGACGCTCTTCAAGGGAGCCGATTCCCAACCCTTCATGGTCGTCTATTACGACGATATGCAGGACATCCTGGGCGAGAACTACACGCGTCTGCGCGGCGCGCAGGCCGGACGTAAAAATACATAAGGAGGAGAGACTATGGCAGACACCCTGAGCTTCAAATGCCCCTGCTGCGGCGCGGCGCTCGGCTTCAGCGGCGGAACGGGCGAGCTGACCTGCGAGTACTGCGGCGCAAGCTTCAGCATCGAGCAGGCGAAGGCTGCGCAGGAGGCGGAGAAGGAAAACGCGGCGTCCTCGGATATGACGTGGACGAGCGCCGCTCCGGCGATGATCACCGACGAGAGCGGAAAAGTCAGCGGCTACCGCTGCAATTCCTGCGGCGCGGAGATGGTCGCGGACGAGAAGACCGCCGCCACCGAATGCCCGTACTGCGGAAACAACGCCATCGTGGCGCAGTCCTTTGAGGGGATGTACCGCCCCGACCTTGTCGTACCGTTTACGGTCGACCGCAAGCGCGCGCAGGAGGCGCTGCGCGAGTTCTATCGCGGCAAGAAGCTGCTCCCGCGCACGTTCACCCAGACGAGCCGCGTGGAGAACATGACGGGCCTGTACGTGCCGTTCTGGCTGATGAGCTGCCATGCGGGCGGCTCGGTGACCTTCGACGGCGTGAAGGAGAAAAAGTGGGAGGACGACCGGTTCCGCTACGTGAAGAAGGACGCCTACCGCGTGGTACGCAGCGGCGAAATGGACTTCGAGCACATCCCCGTGGACGCTTCGACCAAGATGGACGACGACACGATGGATTCCCTCGAACCGTACGACGTTTCCAAGGGCGTCGCCTATGACGCGGCCTATTTCAGCGGCTATCTCGCCGACCGCTTCGACGTGGACGCGGCGCTGGCGCAGCCGCGCGCAAGCGAGCGCGTGCGCAGCAGCTTCCGCGACAAGATGAAGGAAGACGCGCGCCGCGACTATCAGGAGTTGACGGATCGCGGCGAGGCCATCCGCATCAGCGACACGAAGACCGAGTACGCGATGCTGCCGGTGTGGATGCTTTCGACGAAGTTCGAGGGCAAGATCTACAGCTTTGCGATGAACGGCCAGACCGGACAGGTCGCCGGCTCGCTGCCCGTGGACAAGGGCGAGTACAACAAGCAGCTCGGGCTTGGCGCACTGATCGCGGCGGTCGTGCTCGCGGCGCTGGTGTTCCTGCTCGGCGGGCGGACGTTCCATCCCGTCGGGACGGCGATCGCCGTGGTCGTCGGTTTCCTCATCGGCCTTATCCGCGCCAACGCTATGAAGTCGGCGATGAACACGGTCGCCAAAAAGACGCAGGCAAAACAGTATCTCTCGGATCAGAGCATCCGCATGGGCGCGCGGCGCGACATGTTCCTCTACAGCAAGACGGAGAAGCAGGAAAAGTCGCGTCCCCAGCAGCCTCCGCAGCCACAGCCCGGCGCACCGAAACCGCAGTCCGGCGGGCATCCGAATCATTGACAGACCGTATCAAAACGGAAAAATAGAAAGGGGTATTACATTATGGGACTCATTCAAGCAGCACTCGGCGCAGCGGGCGGCGTTCTTGCCGACCAGTGGAAGGAATACTTCTATTGCGACGCCATTCCCGAGAATGTGCTCGCGGTCAAGGGCCAGAAGAAGGTTTCCGGCCGCAGCAGCAACACCAAGGGAAATGACAACATCATCTCCGACGGCAGTGTGATCGCGGTGGCGGACGGGCAGTGCATGGCGATCGTCGAGCAGGGCAAGGTCGTGGATATCTGCGCCGAGCCGGGCGAGTACACCTATGACTGCTCCAGCGCGCCCTCGCTGTTCTCCGGCAGCTTGAGCCAGAGCATCAAGGACGTGTTCAAGGAGATCGGCAAGCAGTTTACGTTCGGCGGTCAGCCGGCGAACGACCAGCGCGTTTACTACTTCAACACCAAAGAGATCATCGGCAACAAGTACGGCACGGCGTCCCCCGTTCCGTTCCGCATCATCGACAGGAACATCGGCCTCGATCTCGACTCCGCGATCAAGTGCCACGGCGAGTACAGCATCCGCATCACGAACCCGATTTTGTTCTACACGAACGTCTGCGGCAACTTTGAGGGCGAGTACACGCGCGATCGCATCGAGAGCCAGATGAAGACGGAGCTGCTCACCGCGCTCCAGCCCGCGCTCGCGAAGGTGTCCGCGACGGGCGTGCGCTACAGCGAGGTGCCCGCGCACACGAAGGAGCTGGCGCAGGCGCTCAACGACGAGCTGAGCGCGGAGTGGCGCGATCGCCGCGGCATCGAGATCGTGGCGTTCGGCATCTCCAGCATGACGCTGAGCGAAGAGGATCAGCAGATGATCAAGGAGCTGCAGCGCAACGCGGTCAACCGCGACCCGTCGATGGGCGCGGCGAACCTGATCGGCGCGCAGACGCAGGCGATGCAGGACGCGGCGAAGAACTCCGCCGGCGCTGCGGTCGGCTTCATGGGCGTGAACATGGCGATGGGCGCGGGCGGCGCGAACGCGCAGCAGCTCTATCAGATGGCGGGGCAGCAGGCGGCTCCGGCGCAGGGCGGCGCGTTCTGCCCGCACTGCGGCAAACCGGCCCCGGCGGGCAGCGCATTCTGCCCGAGCTGCGGCAAGCCGCTTGCGGCGGCCGGCACGTGGACCTGCCCGAAATGCGGCAAGGTCAACGACGGTGCGTTCTGCCCCGGCTGCGGCACCGCGAAGCCGTAAGGAAGCGCACACAAAACGCAAAAAACCGCACCCCGAAAGGGGTGCGGTTTTCGTATGGCGTCCGTTATGCGTCGGCCGCGTTGTTCGGCGCGCACGCGCCGGAAAAGCGCAGCTCCTGCGAAACATACGTGACGGTGAAGTGCGCGTGGTACGGCGATTCCTCCCACCGCTCCAGAATGCGTTCGACGATGGACTCGGCGCTTTGCCAGCCGGGCAGCAGCACCAGAAACTGCGTGGGCTTGCTCTGGAGCACCGCGTCGTTGACGCTCAAAACGCCGTTCAGTATGGCGCCGAACCGCTCCGCCGCCTCCAAGGTCTCGCACTCGCATCCGCTTTCCTTCGCGGAGAGGAGGAGCAGCAGCTTGACGACGCAGCCGCCCTCGTGCTTCAAGGAGCGCAGCAGGAAGCGGTAGACCGCCGTGAAATCGTCCCGGCCGAGCCACAGCGAGGCGTCCGGCGCGCCGCGCTCCTCCAGAATGCGCGTGATGCGCGCCAGCTCGCTGCCGAGCGATTCCGCGTCTCCGCCGTCCGCGCGCAGCGAGTCGTCGTAGACCGCGAAGCCGTGCTTGCCGTTCTGCTTGACCTGATAGAGCGCCTTGTCCGCGAGCGGGAAGAGCTGTTCGTAATCCCGCCCGTGCTCCGGCAGGGACACCGCACCCACCGAAACGCCGATGGGAATGCTGAAGCCGTCGCCCATCAGCCGTTTGCACTCCGCTTCGAGCTGCTCGTTGAGGCGCTTGGTGAGGCCGGCGACGACCTTGTCGTCCGTTACGCCGCGATAGAAAAGCAGAAACTCGTCTCCGCCGATGCGGCACAATACGTCCTCCGCGCGCGTGTTCTGGCGGAGAATGTCCGCGAAGCACGCGGTCGCCCATGTCGTGCCCGTAGAGGTCGTTGACCAGCTTGAAGCTGTCGAGGTCGAGGACCGTGAGCATGCCGGTCTCCTCGCGGCAAAGCTCCGGCATGCGCGCGGCGGCGCCCGCCTTGTTGAGAAAGCCCGTGAGCTTGTCGAGCATCGTCTCTTCCGTCAGGTTTTCGATGGTGTGGCTGCTCTTGCTCAGGATGCCCATGAACGCGGAGAGCACGAGAATGACCGCGGCGACGATGGCGACGGTGCCGCCGAGAAGGCGTTCGAGCGGCTTGAACACGCTCGACGCGTCCTTGATGGAGAGGCAGCGCCAATTGTTTTGCAGCATCGCCTGATAGGCGATGTAATGCGAGTCGTTGTAGTAGAACTCGAAGAACTTGTCGTCGGATTCGCTCAGGTGCTCCATGACCGCCGCCGCCAGCGTTCCGCGCTCCTCGTCGTAGTCCTTGCCGACCTCG
>CAMVGI010000058.1 GCA_947166955.1 uncultured Clostridia bacterium
CGAGGCGCTGGTCCACCTCCACGAGAAGAAGGTCTACACGCTCTGCCGCCGCATGTGCCGCAGCGAGGACGACGCGCTCGAAGCGGCGCAGGACACGTTTCTCGCGGTCTGGCGCGGCATCGGCAACTTCCGCGCGGACGCGGCGTTTTCGACGTGGCTCTACCGCCTCGCGACGAACGCGTGCCTCGATTTGCTGCGCCGCGAGAAAAAGCGCGGGGGCGACGTGTCGCTCGACGACGAGGAGGCGCGGCTCGACCCCGCGGACCCCTCGCCGCAGCCCGAGGAGGCGGCGATCCGCGCCGACACGCGGCGCATCGTGCGCGAAGCGCTCTACGCCCTGCCGGACGATTACCGCGAGGTGCTGCTGCTGCGCGAAACGGAACAGCTTTCCTATCAGGAGATCGCCGAGACGACGGGGCTGGAGCTGGGCACGGTGAAATCGCGCATCAACCGCGCGCGGCTGGCGCTGCGAAATTATCTCGCGGCAAGCGGGAACTTTTTTGAAGCCGCGCCGTCCAAAGAGACGACGGCAAACCGAAAGGAGGCGGAGATACGATGAATCACAACGAATACAAGGAGCTGCTCTCCGCCCTTCTGGACGGCGAGCTGAGCGAGGCGGAGCGCGAAACCGCGCTCGCGCATCTGGACGCGTGCGAGGACTGCCGCGCGTACTTCGCGGAGCTGAACGCCATGCGCGCGGCGCTGGAAGAGCTGGACGAATACGACGCGCCCGAGGGCTTTGCCGAGGGCGTGATGGAGCGGGTCCGCAAGGAGGGCGCGAAAAAAGTGCCCGATCGCCGCGAACCCGTGAGATCGCGCCGTCCACGGCGTGCGTGGGGCGCGCTCGCCGCCTGCGCGGCGGTGGTCGTGCTGGCAATCTCGGCGCTGCCGAACGCGCTGCGTATGGGCAGCAAGAGCGCCTCAACGGAAGCTGCTCCCGCGGCAACCGCGCCGATGATGGCGGCGCCCGTTGCGCCGCCCGACGAGTTCCGCGCCGCCGCCGTTGCCGACGGAAGCGTCGAGGAAACCGCCCCCGCGGCGTCGGAATACGGCGTGAACGCGCTCTACGCCGCGGGCACGGCGCCGGCGGAACCCACCGCGCCCGCAGGCGGCGCGAGCGACGAATCGAAGGTGCGTGTCGCGTCGGATTCGGGCGTTCCCATGACCGTTGTGACCGCCGGGCCGAACGGCGAGACCGTCCCCGCCCCCGGCGCAGCCGCCACGGAGGAAGCCGTCCCCACGCTGACGCTCCGCGGCGAGGGCGCGGCGGCGTGGCTCGCAGAAAACGGCTGGCAGGGCGAGAGCGGCGACTGGTACGTAACGGCAAACGCGCTTGCGGCGCTGCCGGAAGGTCTGGAGCTGGAGGGCGTCGCGCCGCCTGACGACGCCGGCGCGGTACGCATCGAGCTGGCAGAGGAAACGGAGGCGAGACCGTGAACGAAGCCACCCCCCTCGGGCAGCAGGTTTTGCTCTACTTCGCCATTTTGCTTTTCATCCTCTTTATGGCGGGCTATTACGCGAAGCAAAAGAAGATGCACGGCTTTTTCGCGCCGCTCGGCGCGGCGTGGGTCGTCATCGTCGACCGCTACGTAAAGCTGCTCGTGATGAAATCGCTCGCCCTCGGCGAAACCGCGGAGCTGCTGCCCGGTCTTTTCCGCCTTGAGCGCGTGCACAACTACGGCGCGGCGTGGTCGAGCTTTTCCGGCGCGCGCACGCTGCTCATCGCCGTCACCGCCGTCGGCCTTTGCGCGATTTTCTACGTCGTGAAGGCCTATGTGCGCCACCCGCTCGGTGTGTGGTCGCTGTGGCTGGTGCTCGGCGGCGGCATCGGCAACCTCATCGACCGCGTGCAGCTCGGCTACGTGGTCGATATGCTCGCGACCGAGTTCATCGACTTCCCCGTGTTCAACGTCGCGGACATCTTCGTCACCTGCGGCGCGGCCGCGGCGGCGGTCTACTACCTCAAATACTACGAGAAATACGACGCGAAAAAACCGGAAAAGGAACAAGGCCATGGAACCGATCCTTCTGACGGCGGAACAAAGTAACGGCAAACGCCTCGACGCCTTCGTCTCGGAGGCCGTCGAAGGCGTTTCGCGCTCCGCGGCGGCGAAGCTCATCGAAGACGGGAACGTGCGCGTGGACGGAAAGCGCGCATCGAAAAGCTGCCGCCTCACAGGCTCGGAGACGGTCGAGGTCGCGCTCCCCGAGCCGGAACCCATCGACGCCGTGCCGCAAAACATCCCGCTCGACGTCGTGTACGAGGACGCCGACGTGATCGTCGTGAACAAGCCCGCGGGACTCGTCGTCCACCCCGCGCCCGGGCATCCGGACGGCACGCTCGTCAACGCGCTTTTGTACCATTGCGGCGATACGCTCTCCGGCGTCGGCGGCGCGCTGCGCCCGGGCCTCGTGCACCGCATCGACCGCGACACGAGCGGTCTCATCATCGCCGCGAAGAACGACGCGGCGCATCAGGCGCTCGCCGCGCAGCTCAAGGACCACTCGCTCGCGCGCACCTACGAGTGCGTGGTCGTTGGCAATATGCGCGACGACAAAGGCACGGTGGACGCGCCCATCGCCCGCGACGCGCGCGACCGCAAGCGCATGGCGGTCGTTTCCGGCGGACGCGAGGCGGTCACGCACTACGAGGTCGTCGCCCGCTACGCGGGCTATACGCACCTGCGCTGCCGCCTCGAAACGGGGCGCACGCACCAGATCCGCGTCCACATGGCGTATCTCGGCCACCCCATCTTGGGCGACACGGTCTACGGCGCGAAAAAGCCCGTGGCGGGGCTGACCGGACAATGTCTCCACGCGGTCGCCCTCCGCTTCACGCATCCGCGCACAGGGCAGCTTGTCGAGCTTTCGTGTCCGCTCCCCGACGAGTTCACGGCGGTGCTCAAAAAATTGGCGCGTTGAGCGCATAACGCGAAAAGGCAGTCCCGACAAACGGGACTGCCTTTTCGATTCGGTTTTGTTTCCGGCGGCAAGCGCCGCCGGTTACTTCTTTTCGCCGAGCTTCGCGAAATACGGGAACGTCATCGGCCACAGGCAGCCCGCGAAAATGACCATCAGGAAATAGCGCACGGCGTTCGTCCATAGCGCGGCGCCGAAGATTGCGGCGAGCGCCGTCTTCGCGCCCACGCGGATCGCCATGAGCAGCGCGAGGCCGAGCCCCACCTTCAAAAGCTGCGCGCCGAGCGGCGCCTTCACGTCGAAGTGCAGCTTTTTATTGTCGTACCAATACGACACGATCAGTCCCAGTCCGGAGCCGAACAGCGACCAGCCGTTTTTCACGCCGTGCGTGAGGTTTTCCATGTCCACGTCCGCCGGAAAGCGCGCCAGATTCACCCACGCCGCGTAGGCGAGCACCAGCGCGAGCAGGAAGCAGTACACCGCGACGTTTGTGCGCGCGAAGCGCTCCTCGTCGCGATAGCACGGCCAGAACGCCGCCACCAGCGCGACGGCGAGGGCAAACGCCACGCCCACGTCGAGCGGTGTGTGCACGCCGAGGTACATGCGCGAAAACGGCACGATGAGGATGAGCGCGACGCACACGGCGCGCAGCCACTTCTGTTTGTTCGCCATCGCCAGCGCGCCGAAGGTGCCCACCACGCCCTGCGTGTGCCCCGAGGGGAACGAATAGCCGCCCGCGCCCGCGCGCGCCGCCTCGACGATGGTGAAGTTCGGGTCGAGCACCCACGGGCGCGGGATGCGGAAGACCAGCTTGAGCCACTGGCTCAGCGTCGTTCCCGCGATGCTGACGGCGAAAACATAATAGCCCTGCCGCTTACTGACGCACCAGAACAGCGTGATGGCGATGATCATGAACACGGTCTCGTCGCCGAAATACGTGACCGCCGACATGAACGCGTTGAGCGCCGGCACGCGGACGCCCTCCAAAAGACGTAAAAACTCCATTTTCATCCCCTGTTTTGGATAAAATCTATGAGATAGTGTATCATAATTGACAGAAAACGGCAACTGCTATATATTGTGTTACGAAAGGTCGTGATACGCCATGCGTCTGCAAGGCGCGGTTTTCTCCGTTGAGGACACGCTCGCGGGGCGCGAGGGCACGGACAAGCTGCTCTCGCTGCTGAAAATGGAGGGCGTGTGGCTCTACGCCGTGAGCGCGCGCGAGCGCGACGCGGCGGAGGCGCTGCTGCGCGAAACGGGGCTTTCGGAGTACTTCCGCGGGCTTCTCGTCGCGTCCGAGGCGCGCTGCACGCTCGCCGACGCGCGGCTCTACGAAAAGGCGATGCGCCGCCTCCAAACCGGCAAGCGCGACACCGTGGCGTTCGTCGGGCGACTGGACGCTCTGCGCGCCGCGCACGACGCGGGGATACGCGCCGCGGCGGTCAAGGGCGCGGCGGACGAGGCGGAATGGGCGGAGATGCGCGCGGAGGCCGACGAGGTCGTGGAGCGTTACGCCGACTTTTTGGCGTGATTTTGAATTTTGCGGTAGCTTTTTTGAAAAAGTGTGGTAAAATACCCCTTGAAATTCTGAACAGAAGAGGATTTGTCTATGGATTTTGTTGCCAACGAGGAAAAGAAGGTCGAGATCGAGACCAGCACGGGCGTCTATCTGCGCCACGCCATCCACACGCACTTTGTCGGCGTGGGCGAGAGCTACATCGACCTGATGGAAAAGTACGTCAAGCCCGTCTATGAGGAGGGCGACATCGTCTCCGCCAGCGAGAAGGTCATCGCGCTGTGCCAGAAGCGCATCGTCACCGAGGAGGACTGCAAGCCCGGCTTCTGGGCGAAGTTCCTCTGCCGCTTCGTGCACCAGACCGCCGCCGGCCCGGGCATGGGGCTTCCGGTCAAGATGCAGTTCGCCATCAACACCTGCGGCGTCGGCAAGGTCATCTGGGCGGCGATCTGCGCGGGCTTCGGCAAGCTCGTGGGCAAAAAGGGCGTTTTCTACCGCATGCTCGGCGACGAGGTCTACGGCCTCGACGGCTTCTACGGGCGCGACATCCCCGAGTATGAGCACATGGGCGTGCGCATCCCCGAAAACCCCTCCGGCGTGTGCGACGAGATCTTCGAAAAGTGCGGCATCGCCATGATGATCGTGGACGCGAGCGACCTTGAGGTGGACCTGCTCGGCAAGTGCAAGCAGCTCGGCAGTTACACCGACGCGCAGCTCCTGGAGATGATCGCGGACAACCCCGCCGGTCAGGACCGCCAATTGACGCCGTTCATTCTGATCCGCAAGAAAGCGGATTGAGATAAAACAAAACCCCGTCCGAGGACGGGGTTTTGTTTTGCCTTTTTAAGCCTTGGGAGCTTCCTCGGCGGCCTTCTTCGCCGCGGCGGCCTTTTCGGCGGCAGCCTTCTGCGCGGCCTTGAACTTCTCCTTCTCCTCGGGGGTCGGGATCGGCTCGATGGCGTTGCGCGGGCAGGCCTTGGCGCACATGGTGCAGTTCTTGCACTTGGCGTAGTCGATGACCGCGACGTTTCCAACGACGTGGATCGCGTCGAACTTGCAGGTGCGCTCGCACATGCCGCAGGCGATGCAGGAGTTGGCGCAGACCTTCGTGACGGCCGGGCCCTTCTCCTTGTTCGAGCAGTTGACAAACACCTTCTGCTTGTACGGGACCTCGACGATGATGTGGCGCGGGCACGCCTCGCGGCAGGCGCCGCAGTTGGTGCACTTTTCCTTGTCGACCTCGGCGACGCCCTTTTCATTGATGTGGATGGCGTCGAACTGGCACGCCTTGACGCACTCGCCAAAGCCCAGGCAGCCGAATTGACATGCCGTCGGGCCGGCGGCGACCTTCGTCGCGGCCAGGCAGCTCGGGGTGCCGACGTAGGTGAAGCGCTTCTCGCACGCGTCGCCGCCGTTGCAGATGACGTGGGCGACCATCTTCTCGCCCGAACCGGCCTCGACGCCCATGATGGCGGCGATCTTCGCCGCGCCCTCCGCGCCCGCGGGCGCGCAGGCGTTGACGGGCGCCTTACCGGCAAGGATGGCCTCGGCGCAGCCGGCGCAGCCGGGATAGCCGCAGCCGCCGCAGTTCGCGCCGGCGAGGGCGCTTTGGATCTCGGGGAGCCTCGGGTCGGTCTCGACCTCGAAGATCTTCGCGGCGAACGCGAGGATCAGGCCGAAGATGACCGCGGTCACACCGAGGATGAGAACAGCATATACGATCGTCATGTTCTTCCTCCCTCCTTACATCGGCCACACTTCAAGGCCGGAGAAGCCCATGAAGGCGAGGGCGAGCAGGCCGGAGGTGATCAGCGCGATCGGGAAGCCCTCGAAGGATTTGGGATAGTCGGCGAACTCGATGCGCTCGCGCACGGTGGCGAACAGGTAGATCGCCAGCAGGAAGCCAAGGCCGCCGGTGGTGCCGTAGCCCACGGACGCGATGAAGTTGAACTTGTTCTGCACGTGGAGGAGCGCAACGCCCAGCACCGCGCAGTTGGTCGTGATCAGCGGCAGATAGATGCCCAGCGCCGTGTAGAGCGACGGCATGGACTTCT
Source organism: uncultured Clostridia bacterium (assembly GCA_947166955.1). The sequence goes on from CAMVGI010000058.1 coordinate 6,493, forward strand.
TGAGGAACATCTCGATGAACTGCACCAGCGCCGCGATGACGAGGATGAACGCGACGGTCTGCATGAACTGGAGGTCCAGCTTCACGAGGATCAGATTCACCGCATAGGTGATCGCGGAGGCAAGGCCCATAACGAACGTGACCGCGAGGCCCATGCCGATGGCGGTGTCGGACTTCTTGGAAACGCCGAGGAACGGGCAGATGCCGAGGAACTGCGAGAAGATGAAGTTATTCGTCAGGATCGCGCCGAGCGAAATGGCGAGCAGTCTCGTTACTTCCATTATTCAGCACTCTCCTTTCCCTTGGCTTCGGCCTTGGCCTTGCTCTTGTTCAGTCCCCACTGCATAATGGCGATCAGCGTGCCGAGGCAGAGGAAGCCGCCGACCGGCAGCGTCAGGATACCGGCGGGGATATAGCCCGCGGGCATGACCTGCGCGCCGAAGAAGGTGCCCGCGCCGAAGACCTCGCGGAACGCGCAGAGGATGATAAGCACCAGCGTGTAGCCGAGGCCCTGGCAGATGCCGTCCACCGCGGAGGCGCCGACCGTGTTCTTGCTCGCAAACGCCTCGGCGCGGCCGAGGATGATGCAGTTGACGACGATCAGCGGGATGAACACGCCGAGCGAAGCCGCAATATCAGGGAAGAACGCCTGAAGCGAAAGGTCGACCATCGTGACGAAGCCCGCGATGACGACGATGAAGCACGCGATACGCACCTCGTCGGGGATGATCTTGCGCAGCAGCGCGATAAAGATGTTGGCGAGCGTCAGGATGATGAGCACCGAAACGCCCATGCCGATGCCGTTGGACATCTTGGTCGTGATCGCCATCGTCGAGCACATGCCGAGCAGCTGCACCGTGACGGGGTTGTTGGTGATCAGTCCCTCTTTGAACTGTTTGCCGATATTCATGTGATTTCGTCCTCCCTTCTCAGCCCAGGGCTTCCGCGACCGCGAGAGCGCCGTTGACGCCCTTGGTCACGCCCTTGGACGAAACCGTCGCGCCGGAGATGGCCTCGACGTTCTTGCCGACGGTCAGGCTGCCCGCGCCGGACTGGCCGACGAACTGGTCCAAAACGCCCGTGCCGCCCGGCAGCGCCTCGTTCTCCAT
>CAMVGI010000059.1 GCA_947166955.1 uncultured Clostridia bacterium
CTCATGGGCATGTTCTCGACGCTCGATTACCTCATCGACGCGCCGCTGGAGGAGACGCTTGCCGAGCTTCCGATCTCGCAGGACGTCAAGGACGCGCTGCTCAATTGGAGCGGCCCCGCCGGCGCGTTGTACGCGCTGATGCTCAGCTATGAGGGCGCGGATTGGGAAAAGGTCAACAAGCTCAGCGATATGCTCGGCATCGCGCCGAACATCCTCACGACGCTCTATTTCGAGTGCATGGAGCAGGCCAACCAGGTCTGGGAGAACATCAACGAAATGGGACAGAGCTAAGGGCTTGCATTTTTGAAAGTATCCTGATATAATAATTGTTACCAATCGAAAGGAGGTGCGGACGGATGGATATGATGGACACCGCGCTGGGCAGCTTGAGTCTTGCCTCGTCGGCACAGGCCATGCAGTACAGCATGAGCATCGCCCGCAAGGCGATGGACGCCGAAACGCAGAGCGCCGCGAATCTGCTCAATATGCTGCCGCAGCAGCAATCGTTCCAGACACGCGGTCCGCAGCCGGGCGACGTGCCTGCGATCTCCAAGGGTAACTATTTTGATACCTACGCATAAATACACTCCCAAAAACTATGAAAAACCCCCTGTCAGGTTCTGACAGGGGGTTTTTGTGCATTTCGCCACAATCGGACATGCCCGTTTCATCAAAACCGGCGAATCTGCCCAAATTGCCTTGACAGGAACCGAATGGGTTGATACAATGCAAACAGTTTCGGAAACGTTACCGGTTACGTTACCGATAACGTTTCCAAAACTGCCCGGCAGGGCGCGCATTCGCCTGCCCCGGGCAGAGAGGAGGAAGCGCGGCTTGCTGACGATCAAGGATATTGCGCGGCTCGCGGGCGTGAGCGTAAGCACGGTTTCGCGCGTGCTCAATGATCGCCCGGACGTGAGCGAGGGGAGCCGCCGCCGCGTGCGCGCGGTCATCGCGGAGGAGAATTACATTCCGAACAACACGGCGCGCGATCTGGTGCGGGTCAATACCGAGGCGATCGGCCTGATCGTGCGCGGCGCGCAGAACCCGTTCTACACCGATATCATTCACGCGATTGAAAACGCGCTGGAGGCGGCGGGCTACACGATGGTCGTGCGCCAGATCGGCTCGCGGGACGACGAGATCGAGGCGGGCGCGGTCATGCAGCGCGAAAAGCGCCTGCGCGGCGTCATTTTTCTCGGCGGGCGTTCGGACTATACGCCGGAGGAGCTGGGGCGGGTCACGGTGCCGTTTGTGTTCTGCACCTACACCAATTCCTACGGGACGCTCGACCCGACGAGCTATTCCTCGGTTGCCATCAACGATCAGGACGCGGCGCGCACCGCCGTGAACGAGCTGATCGCAAGCGGCCATACGCGCATCGCGGCGCTCATCGCCGCCAAGGACGACAGCTCCATCAGCCAGCTCCGCTATCAGGGCTACTGCCGCGCGCTGGAAGAGCACGGAATGGAGCTGCGGCCGGAGCTGGTGATCTCGACGGGCGACAGCTTTGCCATCGAGGACGCCTACCGCGCGACGCGCGAGGCGCTTGCGAAAACGGACGATTTCACGGCGCTGTTCGCCATCGCGGACGACATGGCGATCGGCGCGATGCGCGCGCTGCGCGAGCACGGACGGCGCATCCCGCAGGACGTGTCGATCGTCGCCATCGACGGCATCACGGTCTCGGAGTACATCGAGCCGATGCTATCGACGCTCTGCCAGCCGAAGCGCGAGCTGGGCGAGAAGAGCGTGGAGCTGCTGCTCGACATGCTTGAGGGGCGCGGCGGCGCAAGGCAGCTGACACTGCCGACCACATTCCGCGCCGGCGCATCGATCCGCACGATCGGGAAAAAGAGGCCGCAAACGGCGGCGGATACGAAATAACCGGTATCATAAACGCGATCGCCGCGTTTAAGATAAAAACAACTTGAAGGAGATTTTGTCATGAAGAAGTTTCTTGCACTCGCTCTCGCGCTCGTGATGACGCTGGCGCTGGCTGCCTGCGGCGGAAAGGGAAGCTCCAAGGGCTCCGTCTATTGGCTGAACTTCAAGCCGGAATCCGACGAGGCGCTCCAGCAGATCGCCAAGCTCTACAAGGAGAAGAAGGGCGTGGACGTCAAGGTCGTCACCGCCGCCTCCGGCACCTACAGCCAGACGCTGACCGCCGAGATGGACAAGAGCGCGCCCCCGACGCTGTTCGTCGTCGGCAACGCCAACTCCGTCAAGGATTGGAGCGACTACGCGCTCGACCTGAAGGACACCCCCATCGCCAAGGAGCTCAACACCGACGCGTACAACCTCTATGACGCGAACGGCAAGCTGGTTTCCATCGGCTACTGCTTCGAGTGCTACGGCATCATCGTCAATCCCGACCTCGTCGCGAAGGCGGGCCACAGCATGGACGAGCTGAAGAACTTCGCCGGTCTCAAGGCCGTCGCCGAAGACATCCACAAGAACGCCGCCACGCTCGGTTTTGACGCGTTCTCCTCCTGCGACATGGATCCCAGCTCCTCCTGGCGCTTCACCGGCCACATGGTCAACCTCGTGTACTACTATCAGGAGCGCGACGGCGGCAGCAAGTGGACCGAGTGCCCGCCGACCCTGAGCAACGACTACGTCGAGAACTACAAGAACCTCTACGACCTTTGCATCAACAACAGCCTGACCGACCCGACGGCGCTCGCCACCGGCGGCCATGACGCCGAGGCCGAGTTCAAGAGCGGCAAGGCGGCGTTCTTTGTCAACGGCTCCTGGGAGTACAGCGCCGTTTCCGAGACCGTTCCCAACGCCACGATGATCCCGTACTACTGCGGCGTTGCCGGCGAGGAGAAGGCCGGCCTCAACTGCGGCACCGAGAACTGCTGGGCGATCAACGCCAAGGCGAGCGAGGCCGATCAGCAGGCGACGATGGACTTCCTCGTGTGGCTCGTCACCGATCCCGAGGCGTCCCGCATCGCGGTCGACTCCTTCGGCGCCATGCCGTACAAGAACGCGCAGGAATCCACCAACAAGTTCCTCGCCGCGGCGGACGCCTATGCCGCGAGCGGCTGCTACGTGATGGATTGGGCGACCAACTATCAGCCCGCGGTGGACGATTACCGCGCCGCGCTGGTGTCCGCGCTCAACGCCTATAACGCCGACCAGAGCGCCGCGAATTGGGAGACCGTCCGCACCGCCATGATCGACGGCTGGGCCGCGCAGTACAAGGCGCAGAACGGCTGAGCACAGCTTCGCAAAGCAGCATGAAACGAAAGCGGGGCGGGCGAACTGCCCGCCCCGCTTCCCATATCGTTTTCCCCGCCGCGCGAGGCGGGGGAGCGTTGAAACAAAGCGGAAAACGTGCTATCATAAGGCTATCTTGACTGAAAGGGGAGATGATCGCGGTGAGCAAAAAACCACGCGGCGGCAATTCGCTGACGCGCCAAACGCGCAAGTGGTCGCCGCTGTTTCTGGGGGCGGTGGTCGCGGCGTTCGGCGTCGGCTTCGTTTGGCCGTTTTTGCAGGGCATCTATCTGTCGTTCTGCAAATTCCGCCTGATCCGCGACGCGGAGTTCATCGGCTTCGGCAACTACGCGACCGCGCTGGGGGACGAGGGGTTCCGCAAGGCGTTCTGGTACACGGCGGGCTTCGCCCTCGTGTCGCTGGTGATCATCAACGTGTTCGCCTTTGCGGTCGCCTATGCGCTCACGCAGGGCATCCGCGGCAGCAACCTCTACCGCACGGTGTTTTTCATGCCGAACCTCATCGGCGGCATCGTGCTGGGCTACATCTGGCAGATGATCTTCGACGGCATCCTGCACCGCTACGGCACGTCCATCGTGGAGAACAGCACGTGGGGCTTCTGGGGCCTTGTGATCCTCGTGGCGTGGCAGCAGATCGGCTACATGATGATCATATACATCGCGGGCTTGCAGGCGGTGCCGGAGGAGATGCTCGAAGCGGCGAAGATCGACGGCGCGAATAAGTGGCAGACGCTCTTCAAGGTCACGATCCCCAACGTCATGCCGTCCATCACGATCTGCACGTTCCTCGGCCTCACGAACGGCTTCAAGCTCTTTGACCAGAACCTCGCGCTGACCGGCGGTATGCCGATCGTCATGATGGCGGACGGCAGCTCCGTTAAGACGACGGAGATGCTGGCGCTGAACATCTACAGCACGTTCTATAACTCCAATTCGATCTATCCGGGCGTCGCGCAGGCGAAAGCGGTGCTGTTCTTCCTGCTCGTTGCGGGACTCGGCCTCGCACAGCTTGCCTACACGCGCAGGAGGGAGGTGCAGCAGTGATGAAGCAGCAGACCCTGGCTTCCGAGCGCCGCAGAAAATCGACGCTTTCCGCCGTGCTGGCGGTCATTTGTATCATCTACGTCCTGCCGGTGGCCGCAGTGGTCATGAACTCGTTCAAGCGCAACACCTTCGTCAAGACCGATACCTTCGCGCTCCCGCGCGGCGAGATGTGGGCGGGCGTATCGAACTTCGTCAAGGGCATGACCTTCGGCAACTACCCGTTTTATAAGTCCGTTCTCTTCAGCGTGTTCATCACCGTGGTCTCGACGTTCCTCATCCTGCTCTTTACGTCGATGGCGGCATGGTACATCGCACGCGTGAACTCCGTTTTTTGCAGGGCGCTTTACTACCTGTGCGTGTTTTCGATGGTCGTGCCGTTCCAGATGGTCATGTTCACGCTCTCCAAGACGGCGGACCGGCTGCACCTCAATACGCCCTGGACGATTCCGGTCGTCTACCTCGGCTTCGGCGCGGGGCTTGCAATCTTCATGTTCGTCGGCTTCGTCAAATCCATTCCCGTCGAAATCGAAGAGGCGGCGGCGATCGACGGCTGCGGCCCCGTGCGCACGTTTTTTTCCGTCGTGCTGCCGATGCTGAAGCCCACGCTCATCTCCGTGGGCATCCTTGAGATCATGTGGGTGTGGAACGACTACCTGCTGCCCGTGCTGGTGCTCGACCTGCACGATTACCGCACCATCCCCATCCATATTCAGTATTTGAAGGGCAGCTACGGCACGGTGGACCTCGGCGCGACGATGGCGCTCATCTTCCTGAGCATCATCCCCGTGGTCGTGTTCTATCTCCTGTGCCAGAAACACATCATCAAGGGCGTCGCCGCCGGCGCCGTGAAAGGATAAGGATATTATGGAACGTTCCAGCGGAATATTGATGCCCATTTCCTCGCTGCCGTCGCCGTACGGCATCGGCACCTTCGGCAAGGCGGCGTACGACTTCGCGGATTTTTTGAGCGCGGCGGGGCAGAAGTATTGGCAGCTCCTGCCGCTCGGCCCGACGAGCTACGGCGACTCGCCGTATCAGAGTTTTTCGACCTACGCGGGCAACCCGTATTTCATCGACCTCGATCTGCTCATTAAGGATAAGCTCCTGACGCAAAAGGAGGTCGACGCGTGCGCGTGGGGCGAAAATCCGCGCTACGTCGATTACGGCAAGATCTTCGAGAGCCGTTTTCGGCTGCTTGCCAAGGCGAAGGAGCGCGGCTGGGCGCGCGACCGCGAGAAGGTGCGCGCCTTCGAGGAGGAAAACAAGCTCTGGCTCCCCAATTACGCCCTCTTTATGGCGCTCAAACGGCACTTTGACATGGCGGCGTGGAGCGAGTGGCCGGACGAGGACATCCGCATGCACGAAGCCGCGGCGGTGGAGAAGTACCGCGCGGAACTGACGGACGACGTGGAACTGTTCACCTACATCCAGTTCCTGTTCTATCGGCAGTGGAGCGCGCTCAAGGAGTACATCAACGGCCTCGGCGTCCGCATCATCGGCGACCTTCCCATCTACGTCGCGATGGACAGCGCCGACGTGTGGGCGGAGCCGGAAATGTTCCTGCTCGACGAGCATCGCGTACCCACCGCCGTTTCCGGCGTGCCGCCGGACTACTTTACCGCCGACGGGCAGCTTTGGGGCAATCCGCTCTACGACTACGCGGCGATGGAGCGCGACGGCTTTGGCTGGTGGATCCGCCGCATCGGCGGCGCGGAGAAGCTGTACGACGTTATCCGCATCGACCACTTCCGCGGCTTCGAGAGCTTTTGGGCGGTGCCGTTCGGTGAGGAGACCGCGCGAAACGGCAAGTGGGTCAAAGGCCCGGGCATGCGCCTCGTCGGCGCGCTGACGGGCTGGTTCCACAACCTTGAGTTCATCGCCGAGGACCTCGGCTATCCCACGCCCGAGGTCGCGCAGCTGCTCGCGGATTCGAAGCTTCCGGGCATGAAGGTGCTGGAATTTGCCTTCAATCCCAGCGAGCCGAGCGATTACCTGCCGCACCTCTACCGCGAGAACTGCGTGTGCTACACGGGCACGCACGACAACGCGCCGCTCGGCGAATGGCGGGAGACGGGCGACAAAAAGGAGCTTGCCTTTGCGAAGAAGTACCTCGGCCTCAACGACGAGGAGGGGTTTCAATTCGGCGTCATCCGCGGCGGCATGAGCTCGGTCGCGAAGCTGTTCGTCGCGCAGATGCAGGACTATTTGGAGCTTGGCAGATACCACCGCATGAACACCCCGGGCAAGCTCGGCGGCAATTGGGAATGGCGCATGCTCCCGGGCGAGGCGGACAAGAAGCTTGCAAAGAAAATTGCCGAGATGACGAAAATGTACTCTCGCGCACCGCGCGAGGAATGATTTTCAGAAGCGGACAAAAAGCTCCGCGCCGAAAGGCGCGGAGCTTTTTCAACTTGTTTGTAGGTTACAGCAGGTTCTCCTCGCTGTCCTTGTCGAACAGGTGGACAAGGCGCGGCTGGAAGTTGAAGCGGACCGTGCTGCCGTTCGTGATGTTCTTGCCCTCCAGCTCGGTCGTCGGCACGACGGCGACGACGTCCTGACCGCCCGCGGTCATGTGCAGGTGCAATTCGGAGCCCATCATCTCGCTCACGTCGACCTTCGCCTCGATGCCCGCGTCGCCGAGCGTGATGTGCACGGGGCGCACGCCCGCGACAACGTCCTTGGGCAGCGTGCCCTTGGCGGCGAGCGCCTGCGACTGCTCCGCGGTGAGCGCAAGCTTGCAGCCGAGGACTTCGACGGAGTAGGCGTCGCCCTCGCGCGTGAGCTTGGCGTTCGGGAAGAAGTTCATCTGCGGCGTGCCGATGAAGCCCGCGACAAACAGGTTCTTCGGGTGGTTGAAGACCTCCTGCGGCGTGCCGATCTGCTGGATATAACCGTCGCGCATGATGACGATGCGGTCGCCGAGGGTCATCGCCTCGACCTGGTCGTGCGTGACGTAGATGAAGGTCGTGTCGATCTGCTGGCGCAGCTTGATGATCTCCGCGCGCATCTGGTTGCGGAGCTTCGCGTCGAGGTTACTGAGCGGCTCGTCCATGAGCAGCACCTTCGGCTCGCGCACGATCGCGCGGCCGATGGCAACGCGCTGGCGCTGGCCGCCGGAGAGCGCCTTGGGCTTGCGGTCGAGATACTGCGTGATGCCGAGCGTCTCGGCGGCGTGGTTGACGCGCTCGTCGATCTCGTTTTTCGGCATCTTGCGCAGCTTGAGCGGGAACTCCATGTTCTCGCGCACCGTCATGTGCGGATAGAGCGCGTAGCTCTGGAACACCATCGCGATGTCGCGGTCCTTGGGC
>CAMVGI010000060.1 GCA_947166955.1 uncultured Clostridia bacterium
GAAATGGAATGCGGCCCCCTGCGACTCCATCTTCGCCACAAGCTTCTCAACGTACTCAGCGGGATAGTTGAGCAGCGCCCTGGGCGCGAACTCAAAGAAGGTGACCTTCTTTCCCAGTGCCAGCGCCATGGACGCGAACTCCATGGAAATGATGCCCGCGCCGATGCAGATCATATGCTCCGGCATCACATCCAGATCCAGGAAATGGCTGCTGCCGTGGGTCAGCTCCCTGCCGGGAATGTTCAGCCGCGCGTTGCGCGCGCCAGTGCCAATGACGATATACTCAGCCGTGACGGTCTTATCGCCGACGGCGATGGTGTGAGCGTCCGTCAGTCTGCCCCGCCCGCGGATCACGTCGATGCCGAACTGCGTGAACACCTGCTCCAGCACCGGGTCAAAAGCGCCGATGGCCTGCTTTTTATAGGCCATGAGCCGCGTCCAGTCGATCTTCACGTCGGCCTCCACGCAGAGGTCCTCGTAACGCCTGAGGCCGTCCATGAACTCAAAGGGCCCGTCCAGCAGGATCTTGGCGTCGCAGCCGAAGTTCGTGCAGGTGCCGCCCATTTTGTTTGCCTCGATGAAGGCTACCTTCTTTCCCGCGAGCGCCAGCGCCATGCCGCCGTGGTTGCAGGAATGCCCGCTGCCGAGAAAAACAACATCATAATCCATTGCTCTTTCCTCCTCGATCATATCGTTTTGATTTTATTGCGGCTTTTTTTGAGACACAGGATCGCCGCGGCTGTCAGCACGACGCCCACTCCCGCAAGGATCGCCTTCCCGGACGGCGCGTTCCCCTCGGTCTCCCGAAGCAGCGCCAGCACCGTATCGCCGTGCCGCTTTTCGTCCTCCTTGACGCTTTGCACCTCCGGGTACTTCTCCGCGACCGGCGCGTAGGTATTCTCCGCGCTGTATTCGCCTTTTGCGATCAGCGGATACAGCCGTTTCTTCCCAATGACCCTGTAAAGCAGGGGCAGCAGGACCGCCTTGGTTTTCCCCGGCGTCAGGATCTGCTGCGTAAGCCCCCTGAATACCGCCGCATGCCGCCCTTCCTCGGCGGCAAGGACGCGGAACGTCTCCGCGTCTTCGGCATCCCGCACAACGTCCGCGAGCGCGTTATACATCAGCACGGCGTCCAGCTCCCCCTGCTGCGATTTCAGTAAGGTCTTTCTGTCATTTTTTGAGATTGACATCAGTATACCTCCGTTTTTTCATCCCGCGCATGTTCCTCGTCAGCCTATTCTTTCTTTTGGGCGTTCAGCAGCTCATAGAGCAGCGAATACAGCATATGGCCCTTCTCCGGCGGCAGGTCGATACAGCAGGAAACCTCCCGCGGGATATCCTTCGCCCTTTCCTGCAGTGCGCGCCCTTCATCGGTAAGCGAAATCAGCACCACACGGTCATCCTCTTCACTCCGTTTCCGTTCGACATAGCCCGCCTGCTCCATCTTTTTCAAAAGCGGCGAAAGCGTTCCGCTGTCAAGCATCAGCCGATCACAGAGCTCGCCGACCGTGATCCCGTCCTTCTCCCACAGCACAAGAAAGACAATATACTGGGTATAGGTAAGGCCGAGCGGCTTCAGCCACGGCGTATAGAGGCTGACAACGCTTCTGGAAGCGGCATAGAGCGGAAAGCAGAGCTGATTTGAAAGCTTCATTGCCTCGCGATAGTTATACGGCATTCGGTATTTCTCCCTCGTTTCATTTGGTCCAATTGTATTGTATCAAATATTTTTGCCGCTGTCAAGTGTTTTTCACGCGGCATGTGTATATTCTCTTATACATGCGCGGCATCCACGCACTCTGGGGAAGCGCTCCCCCGGCTTCGGACGATCCGCCCAAACAGCTCCCGGCTCCGGGAGCGTTCGTCAGGGCTCGTCCGGCTTCGTGAAGTCAAGCAAAAAACCGCCCTTGCTCTTTACCGTTTCCAGGAACGCGGCGAGCTTGCTGCGTATAGCGGCGGCCAACGGCCGCTGGTGCGGAGCTAAACGGCCGCTCGGCGGCGGTAAACGGTCGGTAATGCTATACGAATTGCAATAGCGTATCATTCCTTCATAATAATGACATCCGCAAGTAGCGGAAATACATTGTTCTGGAGGAAATATGCTAGATTACAAAGACATTGTCACGAAGCACTATGCATTAGGAATGAGCGGTGGCTAGATTGCGGAAGAAATCAAGGCCAGCAAGTCTGGCGTCAACGACTTTCTCCGCGCGTTCAAGGAGTGCAAGACGCTCGGATATCGCACGTGGAGCAACGGCGAACGCATCTACCAGCAGGCCGCTGCGTACACCCTGATGTTTAACACAGGGCTGCGCACAGGCGAAGCCCTCGGACTCCTCAACAGCGACATCGACCTCGAAAAGAGGGTGATCCACGTCCAGCGCGGTGTGAAGGAAGTGTCGCGGCGCGACGGCGCGGAGTTCACCAGCGGCAGGGAGGTTAAAATCGGCAAGCTCAAGAGCGCATCCAGCAAACGCGATGTGCCGCTCAACCAGGCGGCGGTGGACGCGATCCTCGACCTGCGAGCCGAGCGTTACTTCGGTGAGGACACGCCGCTGATCCCCGACGAGCATGGCGGCTACACGCGCCCGGTGAACTTCCGTCGCCGCTACTACCGCATCCTCGAAGCGGCTGGCATTGAGCAGAAAGGTCTCCATTCGATCCGACACACGTTCGCCACGAATCTTGTCAACGGCGTCAAACAGCCCGACGGCACGATCCGCTCGCTGACGCCGCGGCAGGTCGCGGATCTGCTGGGACACTCCACCTCGGAGATCACAGAGATGTACTACGTCAAAAAGGACACGGCAAGGCTCAGCGGGATCACCGAGGGGTTTGAGCTGTGAATGCGGGCTGAATTTGCGCTGCCAAAGGCAAAGAAGGTGGACATCCCCGACGCGGCGTGTTACACTATCTACAACACTTTAGCAGCCCGGTATTCGCGAGGCAGACGGTATGAATAATAAGACGATCCGTTGATAAAGCGTCGCTGAAAACTATCTGGCACAATGAAACACAGCGCTTGGCAAGGCAAAATGCGGACCCCAAGGCGGAGTTTGTCTTTTCTCTTGCTTCTGAAATCATCGTACTGCGCAGGTATCTGAAATTAAGGAGGAATGGCAATGTTTAGAGAAATGCTTCGTATCAAGCAGCAGTTATCACGCGAAGAATGTATTGACATTTTGAAGCAGGAGCCGAGAGGTGTTCTGTCTGTGCTGGGAGATAACGATTATCCCTATGGAATGCCGATGAACCATTTCTATTGCGAGGCAGATGGAAAAATATATTTCCACGGCGGAAAATGCGGTCACAAAATTGATGCACTCAAACGACACAACAAGGTATCCTTCTGTGTTTACGATCAGGGCTTTCGTCGGGAAGGTGAATGGTTTTTACACGTCCGCAGCGTGATCGTGTTTGGCAAAATAGAGTTTATTGAGGATCAAACGAAAACCGTTGAGATTTCCCGCCTGCTAAGTTACAAGTTTACGACTGACGAAAAATACATAGCGGACGAGATACAACGCGCTGGTTCGAGAACGCTTCTGCTTGCACTGACGCCGGAACATATGACTGGTAAGCTCGTAAAAGAATCATAGCCACCGTTTCTGTCTTTTTGCCGCGCCTCTTTCCCGCTCCCCTGATGCTCTTTTGATGCTGTACCAAACGGAACGGTTGCGAAAACGTGTCACACAATGGACAATTTGACGCTCCGCGCGGCGGGATGATGATTTCGCCAAACCGCGTACTGCCTCAAATAGTAAGAAAACCGCCTGATTTCTCACGAAATCAGGCGGTTTCTTGGCAGGGGCAGAAAGATTCGAACTCTCGACACGCGGTTTTGGAGGGGATGTTGAAACGCCGACGCCGCGCGGAGGTTTGCCCGTTTGTTCGAGGATGCAGGGCTTTGGAAAAGTCGCCGCGAGGAGGATTGATGCTTTATTGATGATGTGCGGAACTCCGAACGCCATCGTCACGGAAGCAGTTCCTCAAAGATGCCTTTCAGATCGTCCAGAATGCCCTGCGCCGCGTGGATCGTCGCAAACAGGAACACGTCCGGATCGACGCTCGAAAAGTCGACGTCATATCCCAAGTGGCGCAGCCATTGCGTAAAGTACAGGCGCTGGGTTCTGCCGTTTCCTTCGCGGAACGGATGGATCATATTCAGCGTGCTGTAAAAATCCGCGAGCTCTTCGATCCGCTCGCCGCGCCCCATCGCCGCGAAATCCAGCTTTGCGATTCGGTCAAAGCAGGCGTTTGCAGCCGCTTCAATACGGTCTGCCGCCATAAAAGCCGTCCCCTTCTTGGAAAGGTTCGCCGTGCGAAGCTCTCCCGCCCATTCGTACAGGTCCTCAAACAGGAACCTGTGGATCGCGCGATAGTGGGCAAAGTCATACGCTCCCGGCAGCGGATTCAGGTTGAGATAGCTGATCTTTGCGAGCGTGATCGCGCTTTCCGTCTTCTTCAAAAGCTCCTCGTCGCGGATATTCAGTTTGTTGATCAGGCAGGTCGTCCCCTCATAGCAGCCGTCCGACGACGCCTCGATGCTGTAGGACATCGTTATCCCGCCTTTCGCGGCGTAACGCGTTCAAGGTACTCGTCCATACTGAGCTTTCCCTCCAGCAGCAATCGGCAAAGCTCCACGCACTGCGCATCGACCTCGAAGCCCTCCATATTCAGCGAAGCGGCGGCCGCGCGGATCGACTGTTCAACTGCGTTTGGCGCCATAATAAAGCCTCCCTCGCTCAATGCGGTATTGATCAATTCATACGTAGTATACCATATGGTCGTGCAAAATAAAAGGATTTCTTTCGCTCCCCTTCACGCCGCGTCCCGAAGCTGCTCGACCACGCTGCGGTGCGCCTCCTGCCCGTAGAGGATCGTCGGAATGAGCCATCCCAGCAGGGCGAAGGCCGGGATCGACGCAAGCACCGGGTAGATCACAAACCGCGGATGCAGAAACCAGAACATCTTCTCCATCAGATGGATGGCGAGCGGGCTGAGAAGCAGCGAGACGCCGAACGCCAGCGCCGCCGCGCTCAGGGCGTAAAACAGCCCCTCGATGATCAGCATGGCGCGAAGCTGCCGCTCCGTCATGCCGACTGCCTGCAAGACCGCAAACTCCCGTCTGCGGGAGAGGATGCCCGTCATGACGGCGTTGAAGAAGTTCAAAACCAGAGCGATGATCGCGCACAGGATGCCTCCGAGCAGAACAAACATATTTCGGAAGCCCTCAAATTCGGCGCGCAGGGTAGCCTTGCTCTCATACATCAGAGGCGACGCCGCGTCGGCGGTCAGCTCGGACAGATACCGCTCCGCTGCCGCCTCCGTTTCTTCATCCGGCGTATCGAAGAGATAGAACAGCGGAGCCGCTTTTTGGCCGCCGTCCCGTTCAAGGGTCTCCACGGGCAGAACAGCCTGATACCCGACGACGGGCGAATAGCGGTATCCCATGCCATACGGCACGTTCACCAGCGCGCAGACAGTATATTCGACTTCGCGAACGCCGGAGAGTTCTTCTTTCAGATTCTGAGGCAAGGTGGTCTCGCCGCACAGCTCTCCCGTGCTGCTGTCGATATAGTGCCGTCCCTCTGCGTATACGACGGTGATCGTATCGCCGACATTCGGATAAGTTTCGGGATTGACGACATTGCCATAATCATCCGTATTGACGGCAATCGCTATGCTGCGGCTGTCTTCCACATACAGCGGCGCGAGGTCGCCGTCCAGCACGGTCAGCTTGCTGAACAAAGACCTGTCAAAGCCCTCCAACAGCAGGTCTTCCCGGATGCTGTTTCCCCGACGCTCCATCATGGGACGCTGCATCTCCGCCCATTCCGCACCATAAAAACCCTCCGCCTGCACGTTCCAGTCGTCCTCTGGCATCCACGCCTTCGTCACGCCCGTATCGGTGTATCCGCACCCTGACAGGCTTACGCGCGTGTTTGCCTTAACCTCGTCAATAGAATCCGGCGAAGGGTATTCCGCGTCGGTGGTGACGAAGTGGAAATAATCCGGGCTGCTGACAATGAAATCCGCGCAGGTCTTGGACGCAAGGTACTTTTCCATGTCAAAGCCGCAGACAAACAGCGTAAGGATATGCAGAAGAACGACGGACAGCGCCAGCGAAAGCACGACCAGCGCGGTCTTCTTCCGGTTCCGTCCGAGGTTTGCGAACGCCATGCGATACACGCGGGAGCCATGCGCGGCGGTGCGCACTTTTTTTACGGCGCTTGCTTCGGTGTACCGCGTCGCCTCGACGGGAGACGCCTTCCCCGCCTGTCTTCCCGGTCTCGCGCAGGAGAGCAGCACCGTTGCGAGCGCAAAGAGCGCGGAGAACGCGAAGATCAAGGGCGACGCGCTGACGGTAAGGGCTGCGGTTCCGAGATTGCTCACGGAAAGGATCGTCGGCAGCAGCCAAACACCCACGCCGTAGCCCGCCAGCAGCCCGACGGGGATGCCGACGGCGCATAGGGCAACGGCCTGGACGCGGATGATGCGCCGCAGCTGCTTCGACGTCACGCCGATGGTCTTCAAAAGCCCATAGTAGCGGATGTCGCCGGTGACGGAGATCTGAAAGATGTTGTAGATGATCAGATACCCGGTCATAAATACCAGCAGCAAAAACGCGGCGATGGCGGCAAGAAGCCCCGGGTCCATGCCGCTTGCGAACTGTGCGGTCGTATAGCCCCAGTTGACGCCGATGTTGCCGGCGTCATAGCCCAATTCCTCGTCCACCCGCTCCATCTGCCCGCGAATGTTGGCGGAGGACGCCATCATCACGTTCAGGTCCGTGCGGAAGGCTTCCATGCCGCGCTCCTCGCCAAGCGTCTTCGCCTGTTCCACATAGTCGCGTGAGACGTTGATGTAGTGCACCGGCATCAGGTCGTCATAGTCCCACCAGCCCACCAAAATAAAGGTGTCCGTGACCGTCTCGCCCGTTCGCATACCGTCATAGAGCGTATAGGTCAAAAGCACCTCCGCGCCAAGCTCCGCCTTGATGCCCAACAGCTCCAGCGTTCTGGTGTCCATCGCGACCTCCCTGCCCGCCGCCGGCAGCCTGCCGGTCGTGGGTGTCGCGTAGCTCCAACGGGTGCAGTTTTCGTCCATGTAGCTGATTTCGGCGGCTTCCTTGGCAAAGACGCCCTCCGTCGCGGTACCGATGACGGTACGGACGCCGCCCTCCCGCACCAGACGGTGGGCGCTGATCGCCTCGATCTGCTGCGGCGTTACCTTCTTGAAGGTTCCGTGCATATAGCCGCCGAGTTGCCGGAACTGATAGGTCTGGTAGCTCGCGTTGACGGAGAGAAGGATGGTAAAGAGCGAGGTGATGAGCAACGAGGTCAGCGCAATGGCGATCACGGCGATCCAGTTCCGCTTTCGCGCCGCCAGAAGCGA
>CAMVGI010000061.1 GCA_947166955.1 uncultured Clostridia bacterium
AGCAGGGCATGACGGTCGGAGCTTCGCGCCTTCGTCTGTTTCAGCACCCATTGTCCACTTTTATCCTGAACTAAGGCCTTAGTAACCCAAACGCCCGTATCGGTCACGTCATCGTGGGTAAGGGCACATATCTCACTTCGGCGGAGCGAACCGAATGCCGCAAGGTATACAGGCAGCTCCATCTCCGTGCCCTTCACAGCGGCGATAAGACGCGTTATTTCGCGCTTCGTCGGGGTGTGCCGCTTGGGCAGCCGCACCTCCGGCAGGCGGGCGGTAACGTCGCGTGGGTCTGCCCCGGCGGCGACGAGCGCACAGCGGAGCAGTGAGTAGACGCTTTTTACCGTCTTCGGGGAGTGATTGCGCGCGTAATCGTTTACCCACCGTTGAATGTCGCGGGCGCGAATGGTATCCACATTGCGCGCGAACAGCGGCGCGAACGCCTTGACCTTTTTGTTGTACTCGTTCACGGTTCCGGGCGAGAGTACCTGGTCTCGCTCATCAATGTACTGCTCAAGTGCGCCCTTAACGGTAATCCGCTCCGGCTGGCGTTTCGCCTTGATGAGGCCCGCCTTGTATGCCACCGCTTGGGCGTACACCTTATCTCTATCGTAGTCTGTTATGCTATACTCCACGCCGCCAACGCGGACGCGGCAGTTGTATGCTCCAGATGGGAGCTTTTTTATTTTCGGTATTTTCAAAAAATCACCTCGCTTAAAACTAACTTAAAACTATCTTAAAACTGTCTTAAAACTGTCTACGGCGTGTGATATAATAGATATGCATATATTGTGTTTTTACGTCAAGTATCAAGCATTGAGGGCGGCCTTCGGGTCGCCTTCTTTGCTTATACGTTATATTTCTGTCTGCACTCCACAACCACGCCGATGATCTCCACGGGGAGCTTCCGCACGTCCTCGTCTGAGAAGACCAGCGGCTCATACGCCGGGTTATTTGGCAAGAGCATTATCCCGTGCTCAAGCCGCTTGAACCGCTTCACGGTCGCGTCGTCGCCGTTTACGAGCGCGATTACCACATTTCCGCTTTCAGCGGTGCTTTGTTTTCGTACAATCAAAACATCCCCATCATATATACGCGGCTCCATCGAGTCGCCTTTTACTTTCAGCGCAAAGTACTCGCCGCGCTTTGCCTGCTCTGCGGGTATCTCCTCCCAGTCCAAAACCTCCTCGATAGCCTCAAACGGTATGCCTGCCGGGACTCGCCCAAGGACAGGGATGCGGACGGCCTTTGACGCGGCAACGTCCGACTGCCCGAGCAGGTATTCCACCGACACGCCGAAAAAGTCGGCAAGTGCGGCGGCTGTATCGAGCGTGGGATATCCGCCCCTTTCCCATTTGCTGACGGCGGACTGGTCAACGTGTAATGCTTTTGCAAGCACAGCCTGGGAGATGCCTTTCTGTTTCCTCAGTTGCTTCACTCTATTCATTTTAATCCCTCCATTTCATTATGATTATTTTTCATAATAAAATCAATAAAAATATAAAAAATATGAAAAACGCGCTTGACAAAGGTCTGTTTCGGTAGTAAAATATGACCATGAGGAATAAAAAAGCATAACAAAAGCGGCAAAATAGGCGCAATTTTTATGCTACCCTACGGGTAGATAAAAATTCGTATCTGTCATATTGACACATCCGAATAATGTCTTCACAGAACAACGAAGGAGGGATGAGATGGACGCAATCAAAAACAGACGGCAGGAGTTGAACATGACGCAGGCAGAGCTTGCGAAGAAGCTGGGCGTAACGCAGTCAGTTGTTGCTAAATGGGAGACCAACACCTGTTGCCCCAAATCTGCGCGGCTTAAAGACGTAGCAGACGCGCTGGGCTGCACCGTGGACGATTTGCTGAGAAAGGAGGAGTGAGTATGCCAGCGAGACGTATTCCTCAGGGAGAGCGCGAGATCAGCGAAGACCTTTATAGCCGCTTCGGGGGATATTTAACGTGCACGGACGTGACCCAGGCTTTAGGCGTAAGCCGTGACAAAGCAAAGCAGTGGCTTGCGGACGTGCCGCCTACGAAGATAAACGAGCGGTACAAATGGTCGGCGCGGGAGGTCGCAAAGAAGCTGTGGCGAGACACGGAGGCATCATGAGGGTCGAGCAGAGCATTCGCGCCCTCGATACGCGGCGCGACGTGATTATCCGCGATACCCAAAACCGAGTGCTGTACCGGGGCACGATAGGCAACATACCGCTGAGACTGCTTCTAAAGCGGCTGTATGACAAGTACGAGGTGCGCGGGAAATCAGTGATTACAATTTATAAGGAGGATTAAAAAATGAATATGTACTACACGCTTCACTTCTGCGGTACGTGCGGGGCGGAGGTTCATCTTGACGACGGGGCGCAGATTTGCCCCTATTGCGGAGGCGAACTTTACCGCGCTCGGAGCGGACGCAGAAAGACTGTGGCTGTATGCAAGACGGCGGCTAAGATTTTAGTCGGCATCGGCTTGCCGTCGCTAATGGCGGCGATACTGCTCGGCTCGGCAGGGCTGTGGTGGTTCTCGGTGCTGTCGTTTGTGCTGGCAGCATTTACCGCGCTAAATGGGCGCGTGGAAAATAAAAAAATTATCAGGAGGTAAAAATGGAAACTTATTATCGAATGAAACCCGATGTGCTGTCGAAACTTTTAGCCGAGAATGACATTACACAGACGGATTTTGCTGATTTGGTTGACATCCCGCAGCCGATGTTGTCGCTTTACGGCAGAGGCAAGATAAACGTGCCGGAATCGCGCGCCAAAAAGATAGCAGAGGAGTTCGACTTGCGCATAGAGGACATCGCCGACGCAGTCGAGCGCAAACGCGAGAGAGCGCCGCGTGGCTCCGCATTTGTGCTGTTGCCGGGGTTGCGGCGGTGCAGGCTTAACGCGGGACTCTCGCAAACGGAGCTTGCCGATAAGGCGGGGGTGGCCCGTACAAGCATCGGGGCATGGGAGACTCGCGGCGGCCGTGCCACGAGAGTTAACGCGCATCGCCTGTGCAAGGCTCTCGGCGTACAGCTTAACGATCTTACTCGCGCCGACGAAAAGGGAGCGGAGCCGCATACGGAGGAGCCGACCCCGGCAAATATGTCGCTGAGCGAATTGGCCTCCGCCCTTGTGGACGCAGTTGCGACGGTGCGGGTCGAAAACGAGCGGCTCAAGGCAACGCAGAAGAAGTGGGAAGAAGCATTCAAGGTGCTGGGGCTGGCACCGATGTAATAATAACAGGAGGGCAAAAATGAGTACGTTTTATTTTACTTATGAGGGGGTCGGCTTCCTGCCAAAGCTTGGGGACCCTCCCTACAGACAGCCATATAAAGGCGGCTGGACGGAAGTAGAGGCTCCCAGCGCGATCTCTGCTCATGGCATATACCTCGACGTACACCCGCAAGCGCGTGGGCGCGAGTGCTATTGGTTCTACAACAGAGTGTTTGACGAGGACGAATTCCGCAAGTGTGGTTTTGCTGAAACAGGCATAAACGGCTACAAGTGCGTGGAGCGCATCACGGTCAACAGGGAAATTGTAGAGAGGGGGGCTATCAATGTCGAGTAAGGCATACTGCTTTTACACTCCGCACTTCGGGGCCTTCTGGCAGCGCGGCGCAAACGCAATCCGGGTGCGCCGGTTTTTAACCAAGGCTGGTATTAGTTGCCCGTACAGAAGAGAAAGAGCCGCCCGCGCTGGCACGCGGACGACTCGGTGGGATAAATCCTTTGAAGATATTATAGCGGAAGGGAGAGCATAAGTCAATGACGATATATGAAATAGACGACGCGATCCGCGCCCTTGTGGATGAGGACGGCGAGATAGGCGACTACGAGGCGTTTGAGGCTCTACAGATGGAGCGCGACGCCAAAATCGAGAACACCGGTTTGTGGATAAAAGAGTTGCTTGCCGAGGCGGACGCTATTAAAAAGGAACGCGACGCGCTCAAGGAGCGCGAGGACGCGGCGAAGCGCAAGGCCGAACGCCTGAAGGAACTGCTCGGTTACGCTCTCGGCGGCGAGAAGTTCAAGACGGCGCGGCTTGCAATAAGCTGGCGCGAAAGCGAGGCGGTCGAGATTACGCCGGAGTGCGACGCGTGGTGCAGGGAGCACGGCGAGTATCTCCGCGAAAAGCCGCCCGAGATTGATAAGGCGGCGATAAAGAACGCACTCAAGCAGGGCGGAGTGGTCTTCGGTGCGTCGCTCGTGAAGCGGCAGAACATACAGATTAAGTAGGGAGGGAATAGAGATGGCTTTTAATCCGAGAGAACATCTTATGGACCTTAAAGGCAAAGAGTACTTGAAGGTCATGTGGCGACTGGTGTGGTTCCGCGAGGAGAAGCCGCTGTGGAGCATCAACACACAGCTTATTGAGCGGGAAGAGGGTTTCGCCCTCTTCCGCGCAAGTATCGCAGACGAGGACGGCGATGTAAAGGCCACGGCGTTCGGCAGCGAAACGGCGAAGGACTTCCGCGACTACATCGAGAAAGCCGAGACCAAGGCGGTCGGCAGGGCATTAGCAATGCTGGGCTACGGGACACAGTTCACGGCAACGGAGCTTGACGAGGGAGAGCGCATCGTTGACTCGCCGTTCGCAAAGCCTAAGGCAAAGCCTGCGGCAAAGGCGAAGAAGGCGGTCAAAGAGGAAGAGCCGCCTCTGCCCCCGCTGCCGGAGCCGTATGACGAGGACGCGCCGCCCGAACAGATTCCGCTTCCGTTTGAGGACGGCACGGCTGTTTACTGCGCTGACTGCAAGCGCGAGATAACACCGGCGGACACCTCGAAGTTCCGCCCCAAGGGCAGCGAGACGTGGGTTCCGCTCCCACTGGAAAAGCACATCGCTCTGACCCGTATCCGCTTCGGTCAGCCCCTGTGCCGGAAGTGCGCAGAGGATCGCCAGCACGTTACTGAGCTTAAAGCTCAGAAGGTAGGAAAATGAACTACATGGCTAACCTAAACCGTTTCTACGATTCGCTGCTGGGCAACGAGCTTGCTATGGGACAGATCGTCCTATGGCAAGCCCTCATGCAGATAGCAAACCGTAAGATGTGGCCTGAGTGGTTTTCCGCTCCGACGAATCAGTTAAGGGTGTATACTAGGCTGTCGGAGTCCGGGGTCAGAGACGCGGCGGCGGAGCTTGCGCGGATGGGCCTCATCGAGATACGAGGCTCGCGAAAAGCAAAGGAATACCACTTGGTAGACCTTGCTCCGGGTGTTCAAAACCCTGTGCAAAACCCCGAATAAATGTTCATAACTATGTGCAAAGCCTGTTCATAACTACGTGCAAAACTATGGTACTGCGAAGTTACTGCGATTGTAGCGCGGTCGTTCCGCGAAGATTCCGCGATTCAAAAACGATTCCCAGGCGAAAACACAGCGAAAGTTCCGCGAAAAAACGGCCTTTCTACATATTAATAAGACATAAGACATAAGACATAAGACATAAGACATAAGACGTAAGACATATATTATTTATTTATTATTACGCGCTGGCGCGCGCGAGAAAAACAAAAACGGAGGATGCCATGACAAACCTCGAGGTTATCCGGCAGATGACCGAGGAGGGGCTTATAAATCTTATATACAGCCTTACAGAGGGAGAGATAAAGTGGTGCAGGACATCAAAATGCAAGACGGCTGCGCTTGACGGCTTTTATGCAGAGGACTGCGACTGGTGCGTACACAAATGGCTTAACGCGGATGCCGAGGGGGCTAACGGGTTACTGGGCGACAGCGATAAGAAACGCCACTATTGGATGGAGGCGGAGAACGAATAGTGAGACGCTTTGTAATACCGGGGAAACTGCCAAGCGAGAATGAATTTATCGCGGCTAACCGCGCCGACCCGCGCAAGGGCAATGCGTTTAAGCAGACGTATCAGCGAATGGTCTGGGCGTACATCAAACAGGCGCAGGTCACGCCGGTGACTAAGCGTGTGATAATCCGCTACGACTTTTACGAGCCAAATAAAAAGCGCGACCGCGGTAACATCTTCGCGTTTGCTTCAAAGGTCACCGAGGACGCGTTGCAGGACGCAGGAGTGCTGCCGAACGATAACCAGACGTGGCTCGGAGGCTACGACGTAAAGTTTGACGTGGATAGGGAGAATCCGCGAATCGAAGTTGAGTTGAGGGAGGAGACATAATGAGTAAAGAACGACCGCCGCTGTTCAGCCGGGTGAAGTGTCGGGCATATTTACGCGAAAAAAAGGACGGCATCTACATCGAAGTGCGAGACAAGGACGGGAAGGTTATTTATCCGAACAGAGTAACCGAGCCGTTAAGCGCATATGCGGTGCGCTTTGACCCCCGGCTTGAAAAGCTGGAGATAATAGCAGATTTATCTAACTGGGACGGCGAAAGTGTAAAAAAAATATACAGAGAGCGCACCGAAGCGGATTTTACGGGCGTGGTTGTAGGGTATATACGAATTGACCGCAGCGGCTACATCGGAACGATTTGGGAAACGCCGCCATACGGGGGAGAATACGGACACCTATTCAAGGAAATAGACGACCGCCCCGAGGTTGCTGTTGTTTACTACCGCAATAACAAGAAACGATTTGTGCTGCTGGATGATATGGAGGTGGAGACATAATGAGACGTGGCACTCCGCATCGTCGCTGGACGGTGGCAGAGAGGGACTACTTGAATGAGTGGTACACCAAGCAGCCCGTCGCAATTACCGCCGAGCATCTCGGACGGTCGGAGGAGTCCGTGCGACAGCAAGCGTCGCAGATGGGACTTGACCGCAGCGGCGGAAGCTTTGACGCAGACAAAGTACGCGAACGCGGCTATCCCTGCGACAGTTGCGGAGACGAGGACGCAAAGAGCGGAAAGAAGACCTGCCGTTGTGCCGTTTGGCGGGCATGGTTTAAGGTGACGTGGGCAGACATCAGGTGGGCGCAGAACAAAGGCAAGCGCATTGCCGGAGTATTTGATGGCGAGGCAATCTGGAAGGAGGAGGAGAAAAAAGAATGCGAGAATTAACTCTAGGTTCGTTATTCGATGGCAGCGGTGGCTTCCCACTTGCCGCCGCGCTTGAGGGCATACGCCCGGTGTGGGCATCGGAGGTCGAGCCGTATCCCATCGCGGTCACAAGGTCGCGTTTCCCCTACATGAAGCATTACGGGGATGTGAGCAAAATCAACGGGGCGGAAATCGAACCCGTTGACATTTTGACCTTCGGCTCACCATGCCAAGACTTATCCGTGGCGGGGAAACGCGCCGGGCTGAAGCATGAAGCCGCAGGAGACGAGGAAACAACCCGAAGCGGTCTGTTTCTAGAGGCAATAAGAATTATCAGAGAAATGAGGGAAGCAACGCATAGAGTATATC
>CAMVGI010000062.1 GCA_947166955.1 uncultured Clostridia bacterium
ACGAGCGTCGCCTGAACGCGTCTGGAAATCAGGGAGCCGACAGTAAGCCCGAGCATCCGCCCGCGTCCGAGCGCAAAGACAAGCGTCAGCGCGACGGTCAGCTTCGCGCCCGAGGAAACGCCGAGGATGAACGGCCCCGCGATGGGGTTCGCGAAAAACGTTTGCAGCAGAAAGCCCGACACCGCGAGCGCGCCGCCGAGAAAGCCCGCCGCGAGCATGCGCGGCAGCCGCAGCGTCCAGATAAAGCGCGCCGATTCGTCGACCTCGCCGCGCGCGCGCAGCACCTGAAGCACCTCGCCGGGCGTCATGCGGATGCTGCCGATGTTCAGGTTTGCCGCCGAAAGTGCGAAAAGGAGGGCGAGCAGCAGGGCGAAGGAAATAAGATACCGTCTCTTTCTCCGCTCCATGCGCGTCCCCTCCTCTCTTTCAGCTCAGCTTATGAAAATACCGAAGCGGCTCTCCGGTCTCCGCCGTGCCGCCGAAAATGCGGTGGAACTCCGCGATCATCTCCGCATAGGCGGAGGAGCGCTGATAGAGGTCCGCCTCCGTACACCAAACGTCCCCGCTTTGCACCGCCTTGCAGTCCGCGAGCCAGCCCGCCTTCGCGACAAGCTGCGCGCGCGTCTGCACGCCGCCGTCGACGGTCGCGTTGTAAAAAAGCACGTCCGCGTTCCGCGCAAGCGCGTAGAACGCCTCCGCCTCCATGTTCATCGTCGCGCGCGCGCCGTCGTCGCCGTCGTCGGGGATCACATAGCGCCCGCCCGCGAGCGCGATCATGCGCGGGATGTAGTCGTTCGCGCGGCGCACGTTGACGACGCCGTTCGCGCCGAGGTAGAAAAACGCCGCGCTCCTGCCCGTATCCTCGCCGGCGACGGACTCGGCAAGCGCCGATTGCTCGTTGAAAAACGCTTCCGCCTCCGCCTCCCTGCCCACGAGCAGGCCGTAGAGCTTGATCCACTCCAGCCGTCCGAGCGGGTGGCTTTCATAGCTCGCGCGCGAGATGAACACGGGGATGCCGAGGCGCTCCAGCTGTTCCTTCGTCTCGGGGCTGTGGTAGATCATCGTGTTCTCGATCGCGAGCGTCGTTTTTTCGGAAAGCAGCAGCTCGTAGTCCGGCGCGGCGTATTTGCCCGCGTAGCGGATCTCGCCCGCATCCATCGCGCGCCGCACCGCGTCGATCGTCCAATCGTTCCGCTTCGTGCCCGTCAGGCGCACGGAGGAGAGCGCGTCCAGACGCGCGAAGAAATCCATCGCCGACGAATCGGCGACGTAGATGCGCTCCATCGGCACGCGCAGCACCGTCGCGTCCGTGTCCGCGTCCGCGGGCGGCTCCGCGCCCGGCGGCACGAGCAGATAGCGCGCGTCCCCGACGGTCACGAGCGCGCGGTTCTGCGCGTCGAACTCCACCGTGAACTGGTCGGCGTAACGAAGTTCCATGCGCGTCGCCGCGGACGGTTCCTCCGCCGCGGCGGAGGCTTGACCCGCGCCCGCCGCCTCATTCGCCGCCGCGTTCCCCGTCCGCGCGCAGCCCGCGAGCAGCAGCGCGCACAGAAGCGGCGCGAGGAGTTTCTTTAAACGCGTCCTCATCACGGAAGCTGCTTGAGCGTCGCGGAAGCGAAGGTGAGCGTATACTCGATCTCATGCGGCTTGCTCATGGCGGTCGTGTCCGCGATCACCGCGAGCGGGCGGTCGAACGCCGCGACGGGGAGCTTGTGAAAATGCGAGGCGCCGTCGACGATCTCCGCGTCGTAGCGCACGCCGTCCACGAGCATATAGTCGTAGTTCGCGCTGCTCCAGACGATCTCCGCGCAGACCTGCCCGTCCTTGACCGTCAGCTCCGCGGGCGACTGCACGCCCGCCTTGCCCGAGCCGCCGCCGAGCGTCACCTCCGCCGTGTACGACCCGTCCGCGAGGCCAAGCGTCTCCGCGGTGACAACCGCGCCCTCCGCGAACGCCTCCGACGGCAGCGAATCCGAGCGGAACACGAGCACGCGGTCGTACCACGCCTCCTTGTTCCGGCTCCACGCCGCGCAGTCGGTGGGCTGGTCGAGCGCGGCGACGGGGAACGTAAACACCCCGACGCCGTTTTCCACCGTCGGCTTGCAGTAGGCGCTCTCCCACTGCGCCGCGGCGGCGTCCGCCGCCGTGCCCGCGTACAGATAACCGTAGTTGTCGCTGCTCATGGTCATCTTCGCGGTCATCGCGCCGTCCGCGACCGTCAGCTCACAGTCCGTGATCTTGAACATCGACGAGCTGCAATCCACCGCGACCGGGTATGTGCCGTCGCGCAGCGCGTCGGCGAACACGGGCGTCATGCCCTCCGTTCCCACGTCCTCGCGCGCCGTGGTCTGCGACGCGTCCGCGACCTTGAAGGTGTTGGCGGGCGCGGGCACGGCGTCCGCCGCGCCGTCCTTCGCGGGCGTGGAGGCTTCCTGCGGCGCGGAGGCTTCCTGCGGCGCGCTCTGCGCGCTCGGCTCCTGCGCGCTCGCCGCCTGCTTCGCGCAGCCCGCAAGCGGGGAAAGCGACAGCGCAAGTATCAGCGCGGCAACCCATAGCTTCTTCATCGTCTCACCTCAGTTATCCGTCGAGGGGCAGACCGTGTCCGGTTCTGCCCCTCGTAAAATATGCCTTGCTCAGTTCAGGGACGCGACCGCCGCCTGTGCGTGCTCGACAAACATCTGCTGGATCGCCTCCAGCTCGCCGAGACCGCGCAGAAGGCAGGTAACCTGATAGCCGGCGCCCTCGAAAACGCTCTTCCACGAATCCTCCTCGTCGCCCGCCATGTCGTTGTTGGCATGGTCGCCCGCAACGATCATCAGCGGCTCAAGCACGACCTTCTTGTAGCTGCCCGCCTTCACCGCGGCGAGCACGTCCTCGACGCTCGGCTCCGCCTCGACCGTGCCGATGTAGTAATTCTTGCAGCCCTTGTCGGCAAGCACCTGCTGCATCTTGGCGTACACGCCGTTGGACGCCGCCTCGGTGCCGTGGCCCATGAAGCAGATCGCGGTCTCGCCGTCGTCATACTCCTTCGTCGCCGCGACGATAGCGTCCGCCACGCGGGAGAAGTCGTCGTCGCTCGTGAGCAGCTGCTCGCCGACGGCGATTTTCTCGAAAGAATCGGAAGACTTCGCAAGCTCGTCCACGAGGTCGGTGTACTCAAAGCCGTTCATCAGATGCGTCGGCTGCACGACGAGCGTCTTGACGCCGTTCGCCACCGCGCGGTCGAGCGCCTCGGTCACGTTGTCGATGACCTCGCCGTCGCGGGACTTCACGTGGTCAATGATGATCTGGCTGGTGAAGCCGCGGCGCACGCTCCAGTCGGGAAACGCCTTTTCGATCGCGCCGATGCCGTCGGCGTTGCGCGGATCGTCGAGCGAAGCGTCGCCGGTGTTGTAGTTCTCCTCGTCCTCTTCTCCGGGCTGCTCCGCGGGAGCGGCCTGCTCTTTGTTATCAGTGTTTGCCACGGGGGCCTCCTTCTTCGCGCAGCCGGTCAGCACGGCGCCCAGCATGGCGAGCGCCAACATGCAAACGATCAGTTTTTTCATCTTTTCTTCTCCTTTGTATTGCCTATATTTCCGCGCCCGTGCTGGCGTTTGCGGACAAGCCGTTCCCTCCGCCGTTCGGGAAATCGGCAACGCAAAGGAAAAGCCAAGCCGCCAATGCGGCTCAGCTTCATGCGGCGATTTCCGGTTCCGGCAGAAACGCGGCAGCTTTCAGGTATTCTGACTTATCCGCTTTGCGCGGCTTCACAGTGACCGACTCGCGGGGCTTCGCACCCCATTCCCCCTGCCGCTCGAAGCGGCGAAAGACTGCCCCATATGAAATTCGCCTTTATGATAGCAAAAGCGGAGCGGCTTGTCAACACAAACCGCCCCGTTTTTAGGCGCTTTCCGCCTTATATGCTCGTGATCTGTGCGGTGTTGCTCGCGGCGTCGTAACCGACGCCGAAGCCGAGCGCCGCGCCGAGGTCGCGCAGCTTGAAGAAGTTGCTGCCGCCGATGTTGTAGGCGACAAGATCGACCGTTTTGCCGTTGATCTCGACGCTCTGCGCGCTTTTGACCGCGCTCGCGGACGCGTCGTTTCCGAGCGTCAGCTCGCCGCCCGTGACGACGTAGACCGTGCCCGTCGTGATGACGACGGTGTTGCGCGCGCTGTCGTAGACCACGTTGAACTGCGCCTTCGTGCCGCCGAGCAGCACCGCGAGGTCGCGCAGCTTGAAGTAATTGCTGCCGTCGATGTTGTACGCCTCCGCCTTGCGCTGCGCGTCGTCGACCGTCAGGCTCTGCGGCGAAACGACCACCGTGGACCGCGTCGCGCCGGATTGTCCGCTCTTCTGACTTTGCGCACCCGTTCCGCTCTGCGCGCTCTGATCGGACTTCTCGCCCTGCTGCGGCGCTTGACCGCCGAAGCCGCCGCGCATGCCGCCCGTGCCGGACGAGCCGGCGGTCGCGGTCGCGGCCTCCTTGCCGTCGACGGTGAGCGTATAGGTCTCGCCCTCCTTGACCGCGTCGCTCGCGAAGACCACGCTGTTCGCGTTCTTCACGCCCGTGGCGGAGATCAGCACGCTGCCGCTGCTGTCGGTGACGGTGATGGCGCTGCCCTTGGTGATGGAGATGCCGCCGCTCTGCTGGTTATCCGTCTGCGGCGTCTGCGCGTTCTGCCGGCCGTTCTGCATGCCGCCCTGCTGCGTATCGCCGCCCGTCTGCGGGGGCTGCTGGCCGTTCCTATCGCCCATCTGCGGGGGCATGCCGCCGCCGAAGCCGTCGCGCATACCGCCCATCTGCGGCATCTGGCCGCCGCCCATTTGCGGGGGCTGCATATCGCCTTGCTGCATATCGCCGAAGCCGCCGCGCATGCCGCCCTGCTGCGGCGTCTGGCCGTCGGGCATCTGCGGGGGCTGCTGACCGTTCTGCGCGCCGCCGCTCTGCGTGTTGTCCTGCGGCATTTGACCGCGCATACCGCCCATCATGCCGCCGCCCATGCCGGACGCGCCGAAGGCCACGACGCCGGTTCCGCTCGGCGTTTCCGCCATGCCGCTCATGCCGACGGCGAGCACCGTGCCGCCGTTCCAGGTGATGCCGCGTCCCGCGTCGAACGCCGCGTTGCCGTTGTTTGCCGCGCCGTAGACCGTGACCGTACCGCCGTTGAAGGTGATGGTGCCGTTGTCGCTGTTGCTGTCGCCGCCCGCATCGAGGCCGTCGCCGCCCGCGTCGACGTACCAGACGCCGCCGTTGACCGTGAGGCTGGACGCCGTGCCGTCCGCCGCGGCGTTGATGCCGTCGTCGGAGGCGGTGATGCTGCCCGTGCCGCTGTTGAGCACGATGGTCACGCCTTCCAGACCCTCGTTGGATTTGGTGATGGTAATATCCGCGCCGTCCACGGTCAGCCCCGCGTCGGAGTGGATGCCGTCGTCGCCGGCGCTGATGACGAACGTGCCGCCCGCGAGCGTGAGGTCGCTGTTGGTGTTGATGCCGTCGTTCGCCGCGGTGATGTTCAGCGTGACGCCGTCCGTGAAGGTCAGCACCGCGTTGTCGCCCGCCTTGAGGCCGTTCTTCGCGTTGCCCTTGAGGTTGAGCGTTCCGGTTCCGGTAAACGTCAGCGCCGCGTCGGCTTTGACCTTGACCGCCGCGCCGTCAAACGCCTCTGCGACCGCCGCGTCCGAGGACGTCTCGTTCGCCGGGTCCTCGTCGTTCGTCAGCGTGTTCGCGCCGACGAGATAAAGCGTCGCCTCCGCGTTCTTGTTGACGGTGAGCGGCGCGCCGTCGGCGTTCGTGAGCGTCAGGCCGTTTAAGACGAGCGTCACGCCCGTGACCTCCTTTTTGACCGTCACGCTGCCGCCGGAGCACGAGCCGGTGAGCGTGTAGACGCCCGCCTCGGTGATCTTGAGCGCCGTGCCGTCGATCTCGTAGCCCTTTTCCTCGCCGGACGCGCGGACGCCGCTGTTCGTAAACGTGAGCGTCACGCTGCTCTCCGGCGTACCGGCCGCGCTCGCGGTCGCGGGCAGAAACGTAAGGACGAGCGCCGCCGCGAGAAGCAGCGAGCACGCCGCGTCGAACCATTTCTTTGCCGTTTTCATGTCGGTTTCCTCCTTAAAAATGTCTCTTACGGGCCGCCGCGCTTTTTTCGCGCTTTGGCCCTCTGCCATATCATTCGGGGACGCCGAAGGAAAAAACGGGGTCGCACAGAAAATTTATCAAAAAAACTCCCGCCTCCTTTTCGGAGGCGGGAGAAAACGGCGCTTACTTCTTTTTCTTGTTCGCTTTCTTGGCAGCAGCCTTGGGAGCGGCCTTCGCGGCAGCCTTAGGGGCGGCGGCCTTCGGAGCGGCGGCCTTGGGGGCGGCCTTGGGCGCTTCCGCCTTCACGGGCGCGTCGCCGAGGTCCTTGATCGCGGCCTGCGCGGCGGCGAGGCGGGCGATGGGCACGCGGAACGGCGAGCAGGAAACGTAGTCGAGGCCGACGCGGTGGAAGAACTCAACGGACGAGGGATCGCCGCCGTGTTCGCCGCAGACGCCGCAGTGCAGGTCGGGGTTCGCGGAGCGGCCGAGCTCGGTCGCCATCTTGACGAGCTTGCCGACGCCGGTCTGGTCGAGCTTGCCGAACGGGTCGAACTCGTAGATCTTGCGCTCATAATACGCGGTAAGGAACTTGTTCGCATCGTCGCGGCTGAAGCCGAAGGTCATCTGCGTGAGGTCGTTGGTGCCGAAGGAGAAGAAGTCCGCCTCCTTGGCGATCGCGTCGGCGGTGAGCGCGGCGCGCGGGATCTCGATCATCGTGCCGACCTTGTACTTCATGTTGGACTGCATGCTGGTGATGATCTCGTCGGCGGTCTTGGTGACGACGTCCTTGACGTAGCGAAGCTCCTTGACCTCGCCGACCAGCGGGATCATGATCTCGGGCACGATGTCCCAGCCGGGATGGCGCGCCTGCACGTTGAGCGCCGCCTTGATGACCGCGCGGGTCTGCATCGCGGCGATCTCGGGATAGGTGACGGCGAGACGGCAGCCGCGGTGGCCCATCATCGGATTGAACTCATGCAGCTTCGAGATGATGGAACGGATCTCGGAACCGCTCTTGTCCATATCCCAGGCAAGCTCCTTGATGTCCTGCTCCTCGGTGGGCAGGAACTCGTGCAGCGGCGGATCGAGGAAGCGGATCGTCATCGGCTTGCCCTCGAGCGCGACGTACATCGCCTCAAAGTCGCTCTGCTGCATCGGCTCGAGCCGCTCAAGCGCCTTCTCGCGCTGCTCGGTCGTGTCGGCGCAGATCATCTCGCGAATGGCGGGAATACGGTCCTCGGCGAAGAACATGTGCT
>CAMVGI010000063.1 GCA_947166955.1 uncultured Clostridia bacterium
GGAAAACAGCCGCTTCCTCACCGACAAGGAGCGCGACAAGTACTTCCCCGCCAGCGAGTACGACAAACTCGCCGCCTCGAACAAGGACGGCGTGCCCGTGCGCGCGGTGCTTGATAAGAAGGGGCATTTGCAGGTCAACTTCCTCCCCGGCGTCCACTCCCTCGTCATCGGCGCGACCGGCTCCGGCAAGACCACGACCTTCATCAACCCCATGATCCAGCTCATCGGCGCGACGTCCTCCGGCTCCTCGATGGTCATGACCGACCCCAAGGGCGAATTGTTCGACCTGCACTCGAAGTACCTGCAAAGCCGCGGGTACAACGTAATGGTGCTCGACCTGCGCGACACCTATTCCTCCTACCGCTGGAACCCGCTCGACCCGATCTGGGAGCAGTATCAGGAGTATTTGGCGGCGGGGCGCGGCATTTTCGTCCACAACGACAGCTTTGAGGACTACCCCGATATGAAGCTCGCCGCCGGCAACGACGCGATCCTCCCCGAGACCCGCTGGTTCGAGTATCAGGGCGAGGCGTGGTCGAACCGTCAGAAGCTTGCCGACCACGTCAGCGTTACGCGCCAGCGCATCTATGACGAGATGTACGAGGATCTGAGCGACCTGATCGCCGGCATCTGCCCGATCACGAACGAGAAAGACCCCTTGTGGGAAAAGGGCGCGCGCTCCATCGTCACCGCCACCGTCCTCGCCATGCTGGAGGACAGCGAGGACCCCGAACTCGGCATGACGCAGGACAAGTTCAACTTCTTCAATGTCAACAAGATCCTCACCAACAGCGCCAACGAGTATCAGGAACTCAAGCAGTTTTTCGAGGGACGCCCCCAGCTTTCGCAGGCGGTGGCGCTGTCCCGTCAGGTGCTCTCCGCCGCGGAGCAGACCATGTCAAGCTACATGTCCATCACGATGGATAAGCTCAGCCTCTTCAACGACCGCGGCATCTGCGGCCTCACGAGCGCGACGGACATCCGCGCGGCGGACTTCGCGTTCCAGCCCACGGCGCTGTTCCTCAAGATCCCCGACGAAAAGGACACGCGCCACGCGCTCGCGTCGCTGTTCATCCTGAGCATGTACAAGGCGCTCATCAAGGTCGCCTCCTCGCGCGAGGACCTCTCCCTCCCGCGCAACGTCTACTTCATCATGGATGAGTTCGGCAACATGCCGAAGATCGAGAAGTTCGACAAGATGATCACGGTCGGCCGCTCGCGCAAAATTTGGTTCAACATGGTCGTGCAGAGCTACGCCCAGCTCAACAACATCTATGGCGAGAGCGTGGCGGACGTCGTCAAGTCCAACTGCGGCTTGAAGATGTTCATCGGCTCGAACGACATCGGCACCTGCGAGGAGTTCTCCAAGCTTTGCGGCAACGTGACGGTCTCCACGCGCTCCGTCTCGTCCTCCGCGGGCAGCAAGGAGGGCGACGTCAGCGTCTCCACCCAGCTCCAGACGCGTCCGCTGGTCTATCCCTCGGAGCTGCAAAAGCTCAACAACAAGGAATCCTCCGGCAACGCGATCATCGTTACTTTCGGCAACTTCCCGCTCAAGACGAAATACACTCCCAGCTACAAGTGCCCGCTCTATCAGTTCGGGCGCATGGATCTGAGCGAAGCGCGTTCCAACGTCTTTCTGGCGGATCGCGTATACTACAACGTCGAGCGCCGCAATACGCTGCGCGCCCCGAAGGAGGAGAGCGCCTGATGACGGACCGGAAGTTCTTTCTCCGCGCAGTTCTGACGTCGGCGCTGTGCCTTTTCCTGAGCGTCGGCGCGCACGCGGCCCCCGAAACGCCCGCCGCATCGGAAAACGGGCAGGAGAGCGAAAGCGTCGAGATCGTCGACGTCGCGCCCGCCCAATTGCAGGACACGTTCGATTACAGCGGTCTCCTTTCGGCGGACGACCCGCGCAACGGAGCAGTGGCGCCGAGCGAAACCTATGAGATCGACCCCCACACGGGCAACGCGCGCGCGGAGGTGGTCGAGGGGGAGACGGACACGTTCTATCCCCTTTCCGACGGCGTGTTCGGCTTTGACAAGATCGCCAGGAATTATGTAAACTTCGTTGGTACGCGCAGCTTTACCTCCAACGTTCCGAACGGCGCGCTCTTGACCGCGGGCACACAGGTCACCATCCAGATCCCCGCGGGTCTGACCGGCATTCTTTACCGCGACGGCGACGTCGTACCCGAGCCGAACCTTCTGCAGATCGACGAGACGGGTTCCTATTTCCTCTCGGTCAAGGATTCGAGCGGCAATTCCGGCGACTTCACCTTCAGTATCCTCAACGACGTTGTCAACAACGTCGCCGAATTCTCCCTGCCGGACGGTTTCCGGTTCACCGACGTCCGGCTCGACGACGAAGAGATGGAGCCGGAATTCAGCAACTACTGCGAATTTCTGGACGACGGCAGATACCGCATTTCCTGGGCGTGCGAGCCCATCGGACAGTCGTTCTCGCTCGTCTTCGTCCTCGACACCGAAACGCCGGAGCTGACGATCTCCGGCCTCACGAAAGAGCCGCCGAACGGCGAGGCGCACGGTCCCGTCACGCTCTCGTGGACGGACGAGAACGCGTATCTCGTCGTCCGCAGCGATGACGGCAAGGAGCATCGCATCGCCTCCAGCCCGACGGAGATCAAAGAATCCGGCTCCTACACGGTCACGATCCGCGACGTGGCGGGCAACAGCGCTTCCTACAGCTTCATTATCCATGTCTATCTGAACATCAGCGCTTACGCCGCCATCGCGCTCGCACTGGCGGGCGTCGTATGCCTGATTGTCTATTCCCGACGCGTGAAAAGGCATTCCCGCGTCGGCTGACCTTCACCTGACTCGAAAAAGGGGGGATTTGTTCTATGGGCGGCCGCATCAAAGAATGGCTTACCGAAACCCTGTTCGACTGGATCTACGTGATCCTCTACCGGCTGCTGCAGGGCTTTCTCTACATTCTCTCGTTTGTGGAGAAATTCTTCGACGTCTTTGCCGGTACGGCAAAGGTCTATTACAAGGGCAACACACAGTTCCTGATCGACATTTTCTTCGGCCACAGCACCGTGACCAAGGCGTTCTGGGCGATGGCGCTCATTGCGATCGCGCTCGCGTTCGGCTTTGCCATCTTCAACCTTGCGCGCAAGGTGACGGACATCTCGGGCCGCATGAAGCAGACGGTCGGCGACATCATGGGCAACTTCGTACGCTGCCTTCTCATCATCGTCATGATCAACGCGGGCACCGTCGCGGCGGTCAACATGGCGAACGTGCTGCTCGACCGCATCAACTACGCGCTCCTCAACGCCGCGACGCTCGACCAGACCGAGGGCGAGAAGGTGTTCACGGACGCGGAGTTCGCCACGATGGCGCGCGTGCTTGCCACCATCGGCAACTACTCCGTCAACCCGACAGCCGACAGCCGCTACAACATCAACAGCTGCTTCAACGCGCTGCGTCCCGATCTTTTGAGCCTTTACGTCAACGGCGTTTTCGACTATGATTACCCCATGGACGCCAAGGGGCACTACACCTGGCAGGGCGCGCTGCAAATGCTCGCTGTCTCCACGGACCTGACGCAGGACATCCCGCTCGACAAGTACAACAGCGAGGTCGCCCACGCCATCGGGATCATTTCGAACGAGCTGACGCGCTACAAAGATTTCGCCCCGCAGGAAAAGGCGAAGCGCGAGCCCTCCAAGGGCATCTCCACGGATGTTCTTATCTTCCTGCTGTGCGGCATGGACGCGGCGGAAAACAAACAGTACCGCACGGGGCGTTTGGACGACGCGCTGCGCAAGGACTACATCAACGGCACGAAGGACTACAACAATATCAAGCAGGTACGCAAGGACTTCGACATCTGGAAGCTGGATTATCTGATGGGCTATTTCTCCGCGCTGGTCATGATCATCCTGCTGGCGATCTGCATCTTCACCTTCATCGTGCGCCTGTTCAATCTGCTGCTGCTGTACATCACAGCGCCGCTGTTTGCCTCCAGTATGCCGATAGATGACGGAGGCAAATGGCAAAGCTGGACGCAGGCGTTCGTCATCCAGCTTTTCTCCGGCTTCGGTCTGGTCGTTGCGATGCGGCTCTATCTCATCATTATCCCCATCATTCTCAGCAGCGACATCGTGTTCTTCGCCGGCGACAACTTCGGCATCATGCTCATGAACAACATGGCGCGGCTGATGATGATCCTCGGCGGCGCGTGGGCGGTGCTGCAGTCCGGCAACGTCATTATCGGTATCCTCGCGGGCAACCCGGGCATGGCGGCCATCCAGCAGGAGGGCCAGATCAGCGGCATGGTGACGCGCTTCGCGTTCGGCGCGCCGCGTTCGGCGATCAATGCCGCGCGCACGGTGGGCAGCACCGCGATGAGCCTGACCAGATCCGCCGCCAATCGGATCAAGCAGAAGAACAATAAGAAAAGTGCCGGCGGAGGCGCCGGTGGAGGTGCCGGTGGTGGCGCCGGCGGAGGCGCCGGTGGTGGCGCCGGTGGAGGCGAAGGCGGTGTCGGCAGTCTCGGCAGCGGCGCCGGCGGCGGCGCTGCGCTCGCCGCGCGCGGCGACCGCGCGCAGGGCATGTCGGACGCGGCGACGCGAAAGCAAGGCGGCGTTGACGGCGGCGGTGGCGCGCTGAAGGTCGGAAGCCGCAAGCCCGACGGCACGCGTGTAAAACCCTCCTATCCGCCGCCCCCGCCGCCCAAAGTCGGAAGCCTCAAGTCCGACGGCACACATGTGTCGCCCCGCTATCCGCCGCCCGCCCCGCCCAGAGCGAGAGGCGGCGCTTCGAGCACGGCAAAAGGCGTCTCGTCCGCAGCGGCGGCAAGCTCCAGCTTGGGCAAGGGCGTGGGCTCGTCCTCGTCGGTGAGCAGCACGGTCTCCGGCGCTTCTTCCTCGGTCGCGACCGCGAAAGGCGGCGGTCCCTCCGCTCCGCCGATCCCGAAGACGCGGCCCATCCGCACCTCGTCGCCCCCTCCCACGTCCAGGCCTTCCCGCCCGTCCTCGCCGCCGCCCAAGGTGCAGCGGCCTTCCATGCCGCCGCCGCCGAAAAAGTAACGTGCGGCACGTGACCCGTACATCCATATCTTGAGGTGAAGCTATGAGGATCATACCGAAAAAAACCAAGGTCGCCACCGAACTGTTCCGCGGAGTCACCATACCCGATATGCTGGTGGCATTTTTCGGCGTGCTCATTATGTTCTTTGTCCTGATCTCGTCTCTGCCGTACAAGGTGTGGATCGAGTTCGGCATCTTTATCCTCTTCGGCTCGCTGCTCATGCGCATCGACGAGGACCCGCTCTACATCGTGCTGCTGCATCTGCTGCGCCATTTTTCGCACGAGCGCCGCTTCCAAAAAATGCCGCCCAAGGCGAAAAAGGAAACGCGGGCGAAGCGCAAGGCGGAGCGCGCAAAAAAGCGCGAGGCGAAGGCTCCCGCGCTCGCCCGCAGGGAGGCTGAAAAGAAGAAAGCGGACGGCAAGGACGAGGTCAAACCCGACGACGCCGAAAAGGCGGACGCGCCGGAGGAGGTCGATCTGGACGCCCCCGTTCCGCTGACCCGTCACGAGAAGAAGCTGGCGGAAAAAGCGAAGAAGGAGGCAAAGCGCGCCAAAGCGCGCGCGCGGAAGGCGGAAGACAAG
This sequence comes from uncultured Clostridia bacterium, assembly GCA_947166955.1. The sequence goes on from CAMVGI010000063.1 coordinate 5,644, forward strand.
TTCCTCAAGAACAAAAAGGTCTCCGACGAGGAAAAACGCCCCATCCGCGAACGCCGCCGCCGCGAAGCGCAGATCGCCTACGAAAAGTCCAAAATTGCCGAACAGCGCGCCCACCGCAAGGACATCTCCAAAATGACGCTCATTTCGGAGATCGACAAGAACCAGATCAACTACAACAACGAGTACTTCGGCGCGGTCATCGAGATCCCCGCGGTGGAATTCCGCTTCTTCTCCCCCTACCGGCGCGAAAACGCCATCGACAACGCGCTGGGCAGCGTGATCCGCAGTGTGGGGCACAAATACGCCGCGAACATCATCAAGATCGAGCGCCCGATGGTGCTCGACGCGTACATCGACCAGGAATACGACAAGATCGACGCGCTCAAGCGCAGCTACGAACGCGGCGTGTTCTCCGAGGAGGAGCTGCAAGCCCGCATCGAGATCGTCTATGACCGCATCAACGAACTCATGGCGCGCAACTCGGAGGACAAGGTGCTTGTCCCGCACTTCTACCTCGCGCTGTTCGACAGCGACCGCCGTCAGCTCGACATTCAGATGCAAAGCGCCATGACCCTGCTTGAGCAGGGCGAGATGCATCCCCATCGGCTCGACGACAAGGAGCTTGCGGTGTTCCTTCGCTACACCAACGAGGTCGATTTCGACGAGCGCGAGATCGAGGACTACGACCCCGCCGACTACGCGGAGTTCGCGATGCCGCACGCGCTGGAGATCAAGATGCGTTCGCTCGTGCTCAACGACGTGGTCACGCACAACTTCCGCACGATCAGTTATCCGCTGCTGGTCGACGACGCATGGGGCGCGCGGCTGTTCGACATGCCGGGCACCAAGGTCGTGATGAAGTTCAGCCAGATGGACCGCGACAAGTCCATCCGCGCCATCGACCGCTCCATTCAGGAGCTGAACAGCCAGCTCGAAAAGACCGGCGTTTCCAGCCGTGTGATCGAACTGGAGACCCACATCCAGACGCTCTCGGAGCTTCTGGTCATGCTCCAGAACAACAACGAAAACCTCTTGGCGGTCAATCTGTACGTCACCGCCTTCGATATTGCAAGGACGCGGGAGGATAAGATGCTCGTCCCGCAGCCGCCGCCCTCGGCGCTGCCCAACGTCACCGCGATGAAGAAGGACATCAAGCGCACCTTCACCGAGCAGGGCTTCCGCCTGACCGATATGGCGTCGAGCCAATTCGAGGCGTTCGTCGCCACGCAGGTCAACGGCTACGACCCGTTCCACGACAAGGCGCTCGGCATGCCGGGCAGCACCGTCGCGGGCGTATTCCCGTGGATCTACGCCAGTCTCAACGATTCGCACGGCCTGAGCCTCGGCACAAGCGACGGCGTGCCCACGTTCATCGACTTCTTCCGCCGCGACTCCGAGCGCGTCAACTCCAATATGGTCATCGTCGGCAAGTCCGGCGGCGGTAAATCCTATGCCACCAAGAGCATCCTGACCAACCTCGCCGCCGACGACGCGAAGATCTTCGTGCTCGACCCCGAAAACGAGTACGCGGAGCTTGCCGCCAACCTGCACGGCAAGTTCATCAACGTCGCCAACGCCTCGCACGGGCGCATCAACCCGTTCCACGTCATCACGTCGCTTGAGGACGACGAGACCGCGGACGGCGAGG
>CAMVGI010000064.1 GCA_947166955.1 uncultured Clostridia bacterium
TGAGGTGGAATCCACCCTGGTCACGGTATAAACACTCGGTTTGTCGCGGTTTTTGTCCATGATGAAGCGGAATCCGTTGTCAATCGGGATCGTCTCTTCGTTGTATGGGAGATAGACGAGGATCTTGTCGTCGCCGATGGACATATTCGGCTTGTTCGCCTCGCCGTCGCCGTACTGCGTCGCGTTGGTGCTGTGGATCGGATACTCCACGATCTCACCCGTCACGGGCGATAAGAAGCGCAGCGTGTGATTGCACTTCCACAGCACAGCCTTTTCATACACGCGGTTGTTGTCAGGAAGCCCGCTCACCAGCCACAGCGCGCCCTCGCAGCGCACATACTGCCCGCAATGCAGCGTGCCGATCCTGCAAAGGATCTGCCGCACGGTGGAGCTTGCGTAGGTGTCGCTCGTCTTCTGCTGCACAATGGCACGCGCCTGAGTCGGCGCGGATGCGATCGTCTTATCATAAATGAGAACGTCGCTTCCGATGGCGGAAGCAAGCAGCTCATCAAAGCCGTCCTGTCCGTACGCCCAAAACTCGTCGTCCTCAAATCCGCTCTGAAAGAGCGGTCTTTTCATCCGATACCACTGCCTTGATTCATCCGACATATCCTCCGCCTCCTTCCTCAGTTGTAGGCTGGATCTTTCTGCCGGTGCAGAAGGCTCTCCACACGGGCAAGCTGATCGTCAAGCTCCTGCTTCGTCACGCGCTTCGTCGCGTCCTGTCCGGTGAGCTGCACGTCCTTTCCGTAGATCCCGTTGAGCGCCATCACGCGGGAAAGCTCGCGCTGGAGGTACTGGACGTACATCATCTGCGCAAGCGTGCGCTGCACGTTCATGCCGAGGTCGCCGGAAAACTCCTTCTTCTCGGCGTCGTAGCCAAGATCTTCGTCGACATTCAGTTCATAGTCCGCCACCGCGACCGCCAGCCACGCCTTTTCCAATCCCTCCGGGATCTCATACTTCGTCAAAGGCATGGAATGGAAAATGGTCTCGATGTCCGAAAACGTAGTCGCCATAACCACGCCTCCTCTCGAATATTAGAAATCACGCTGATCGGCGAGCGCGCGCAGCGCGTCGACCTTCCATGTCTCCGCGTCCTCAGCGCCGCACTTAAACGCAAGATCGACCAGCATCCGCTTCTCGGCGTCCGTACTCACAAGCTCGCGCAGCCGCTCGTTGAACTTCGCCTTGCTCTTGATGGCAAGAAGCGCCTTGACAGCATCCTCGTCGAGAATGACCGGCGCTTCCGTCTGCACGCCCTCAATGCCGAACACGTCGCTGCGTGCGGCGTCGTCCACAATGCGGATGCGCGCGTGATTGCCAAGGCCATCCTCGCCGGTGAACATCTTGTTGCCGAGCTGGATCTGCGCCTGCACCTCATCGCGCGAGAGAAGCGGATAGTTCTTCGCGTTCGCGGGGATCATCACATCACCCTGTCCGGTCGCGCGGTGGAAGTACAAAGGCCATGAGCACAGATTGTCTACCAGAACATTGTTTGTCGCCATGATCGTAAATTCCTTTCATAACCCCCTATGGGGCGTATTTGGGTATCGCAAAAACAAGGAGAGGCCGTAAAGCCTCTCCTTGTAATTATCCGCCCGCAGACGGCTCGGATTTCAAACGAAATTCTTAGCCGACGTTGGGACGCTCGTAGTTGGTGTCGGAGATAAGACCGATCTGGTCTTCCATGCCCTCCGCGATACCAGCGCCGAACTCCATGTCGAAGCGCGTCATGTGCTGGCGCGTCACGATGTCGTCGCCGGTCATGCTGGTCATGCCGCCGCGCACAAAGCTCTGCAGCGGGGAGACCTTGCCCTGCGGCAGGAAGAACAGCAAGCCCTGCGGCATGTAGAGGTCGTAGTCGGTGCCGGCCGCGTTGAGCTTCGTCCAGTTGATCGCGTTGGGAAGCTCGGTGACATACGCGCCATTGTAAAAGCTGACAAGACCGGTCTTGCGGATCTCATCGGCCACAACGTCCGCGCCAAACGGGATGGTGTTCGCGCCCACGGTCAGGTAGCCGGAGAAGTCGTTGAACTGGCTCACGACGCTGTAATCGCCGGCGATGTTGACCTTGCCGTAACGACGCATGGACTTGAGCATGTTGTCAACGCCGGTCTTGGTGATGCCGGTGGACTCGGCAAAGTGCTTGACGCCGGTGGCGTTCTTGAGACCGTTGTAGAGAACGGTCATCACATAGTAGACGGCCTTGTTCTGCATGTCGATCTTCACCTGCTCGACGCCCTCGGCGAGGTTGCCGTCGAAGTTGCCGCTCTGCAGCTCGCGGTAGTCGATGCTGATGCCGCCGCTGATCGTCTGGGTGGCGATCGGGTACTCGCGCCAGTTGACGGCCGCAAACGGCACATCAGAGCTGGAAGCCTGGAAGCGGCTGTCGACGCTCTCGTACTTGTAGGTCTTCATCATCGCCTGCTCGTTGTAGCCGATGCGCTTGAAGGAACCCATGAAGTTGAAGAGCTTGATCGCCTGCATCAGCTTCGGCTCGATGGAGAAGCGGATGATCGCATTGATCTCGCTCATGGCGACGGTATCGCCGTTCAGCGCCTTCTCAGCAAGCGAGCTGATCTCAGCGACGGACTTGTCCAGAACCTTGTCGCTGACGTTGGGACGATTGCCCTGCACCAGCGCGGAGAAAACCTCCACGATGGGAGACTTTGCGGTAACGCGCGCCGGAGCGGTGTCAGGACGGGCGTTCGCCATGTTGATTTCATAGATCGTGCTCATTGTATAGCCCTCCTTTTCATTTCTTACTGCACGCGGATCACGGCAAGCACGCCGTTACCCATGTACGCGGTCTTCTCGATGACCTCGAAATAGACCTTATAGCCGTCGACGTCGTTGCTCTTCTCCAGAAGACCGCCGATGCCGAACACGAGCTTATCGTTCACGGCGACGGAAGCGTACGCGGTGCTGATCTCACTCGCGGCGAACTCGATTTCGAGGTTGCCGACCGTGGTGAGATCGTCAGCGCGGACATACTCGCCGGCCTTGACGTCAAGGCTCTGGGAGAAGTTGCGGATCTCCGGCTTGTCGTTGATGTTGGTCACGATGCGGTAGGCGGCCTTCGCCTCATCCGCAGTGGTCGGCAGCTTCGCGGTCTTGTTCACCTGATTGAGAATGACGCCCATACCGACCTTCATGTCGACGGCAGCCTTGCAGTTGCCGACGTTCTGCACGTTCTTGAACGCGCCAATAGTCTTGTACTTCATGTTGGTATTCCTCCTTCAAAAATTAGTACACGCTGACGTCATCGTCAGGCTGGTCTTCGCTCTTGGGAGCGGTTTCTGCGATTGCGAACACGTCGATCTCGCTCGCGGCGTTCTGCTCGCTCGTCTTGGCAACCTGCGCCGCACGCACGATCTCCGTGCAGATCTTGCCGACGATCGCGTTGATCTCGACGCTGCCGGGATTCTCGTTAAAGGCGTTGATCTCCGCCTCCGCGACCTTGCGCTGCTCTTCGGTGTAGGGCGCGAGCGCCGCGTTCAGCTCAGTCTTGAGCTGTTCGTTCGCAAGCTCGGTGTTCTTGGCCTCCATCTCTGCGATTTTGGCGTTCAGCTCCTCGACCTTGGCGTTCGCCTCGGTAAGACCGGCCTCCTTCGCGTCGAAGTCCGCGCGAAGCTGAGCCTTTTCCTCCTCGACGTGCGCGATCTGGGCTTCCTTGTCCTTGATCTCCGCCTCAAGCTCCGCGATCTTCGCGTCCTTGGCGGAAAGCTGCGCCCAGTATTCGTCCCAGCGGTTGTTGGCTTCCACCATAGCGTTCGAGACGGCCGCCTTCGTCTTGTTCAACATTTCCTCAAAATCCATGCTGTCATCCTCCTTCGCATTTTTCTTATTATTTAACTCCATCACGATCGCCGTCTCATCTGCCGGCTTGATGCCGAGGATCGCGTAACCGCTGTAATCGTAGATCTGCGGCACGCGCCCCTGCTCCTTCCAACCGCCGGAGTAAATAATCTGACCTTCGTTTTCCGGCTTGCCGACGATCTCCACGCTGCCCTTGACGGTTCCGTCCGCCATGTGCTGCGTCAGCCAGTCCACGAACTTCGGATAGCGCATCTCGTCCAGCCAGCCCTCCGCGATCAGCACGCGGCGATCACTCCCGTCGATGCGCACATCGTCCACATACGCCTTGTCGACAAAGCCGACCATTGTGGCGTCCTCAAAAAGCGGCATATTGTTGCGCGCACCGGTCATACCGTGTCCGTACGGGACGTCGCGATCCTCCGTCAGAAATTCAACGGTGATCGACATGCCCTTTGCGGACTCGATGTTCTCGCGCACATACTCCTCGTTCCACGAGATGCCGTTTTCCTGCCAGCTCGTATCGTCGGAAAAGATCTCATGCAGCACGACCTTGATGTGCCGTCTGCCCGCGACCGTTGACTTGCTGGCGATTTCAAAAATGGGAAACTTCGTTTTGACTTTCTCAAACATCCTGCCTCACCTCCCCTCAATCGCCGGGGGACGGCAAGGCGTTCCCATCGTTCTCCGCCGTGCTCTCGGTGCTGGGATTCTGCTCGGCTCCGGCGTGGCTCTTGTCCACGTCGTCGTCCGGCGCGTCCTTGCCAGTCATGGTGAACGACGTCTTATGCACCGGATACACATTCTCGAAGTCCTCGTAAAGCTCGTAGTCCATCAGCGTCAAATAGTCGTCGGCGTTCACGCCGCTCGCGGCGATCCACGCGCCGAGGCTTCCCTTGCCGCGCGCATAGAGGTCGGAGAGCATCTTGACGAACTTCTCGCGGTTCGTGAACGTCACCGGCAGCACGCGGAACTCCACGCGGTAGTCCTTGTCGCGCATCGCGCCGTAGCCAAGGCACTTGTTCATCTCCTCCACGACCGCCTCGATCCAGGTAAACACCTTGCTTGCGATGATCTCAAGGTTCAGCGAGGCCGTGGCGTAGTTGCCGGTCGAGCTGCCGCCGAGCGCGGCGGCGGAGAAGCCGATGCCGTCGTTGACCTTATCCTTGATGCCGTTGTCGTTCTCCTCATCGAGAATGTCGACATCCACCGGCAGCCGCTCCATCTTTGTACCGGCGGCGAGCGAAAAGAAGCTCACGCCGTTGTCGCTGCGCGTCGTCAACGCGCCCTTGACGGTGTTGTGCTGCGCCTTTTGCTGCTTGTCCGTCAGCGCGGACGTACCCTTGTCCTTACCCTCCGGGAAGGTCTCGTAGTAGATCTGGTTGTTCACCGTGTCAAGCACATGGCGCTTGGTTTTGGTGAAATAGTTGGCATAGTCGATGTCGTCAAGCGCCGCGACTGCGAACGGCACGCCATAGGGATCGTTGACGCCGCTTTTGATCTTCAAAACGATCGTCTTGCGCCAGTCGAGCCGCAGCCAACAAGCGCCGTTCGTAAACTCGCCCTTGTGATACTTCTCCCATCCGTCCTGGATCTGCTTGGGGAAGCTCGCGAGCTTGCGCTTTTGCTCCTCCGGCGTCATGCCATCAAAAAAGCGCAGGTCGAACGCCGCCTCGTAGCAGTTGTTGCGCCGCCCGATGATACGCACATAGTCGACCGGTAGCGTAAAAACCATCGTGTTTACGCCAGACTCGTTGATTTCGGAAATGCTTCTGATGTCCTCGTCCGTCAGCGCCATGCGCCGATCCACGCTCACGCGCCGCGTCTCCATGTACCCGACGTACATACCTTCGTTCGCCGCCTGATGAATGGCGTTGCGAATGACCTCCTTGTAGCGGATCGAGCGCAGCACGGCGTTCATCTTGTCCCGCTGCGCCCTCGTCGCGCCGCGCGCGACGTCTTCGCGCTTCGGCTTTGCCACCACAATGTAATCCAGCGAGTGCAGCGTCTCCAGACTGTCGATGGCGTTCGTCACCGTTCCGTTCGCGTAATACGCCCACTTCGCCCACCGGCGCAGCTCTCGGATATTCGTCATGGGATTTTTCGCCATGCGCCAAAGCGCCTCCGGCGAATACGGCGCGCTGCCGCAATCCGCGTGGTCTACGTTGATATTCACCCACCCGCCGAACGAGCTGACCTCGCCGCCGACGGGAACGCTCTGTGCCACAGACGCGCTTTCCGTCGTCTTCTGCGGCTCGATCCTTGTGCCGCCGCGCGGCTCAAACAGCCGAAACCTCGATTTTTCTGCCATACTGCTCTCACCTCCTTGTCATTTAGTTGTAAAGCGGAGTATATTCGTACTCCGTGCTGTCGGAGAAAAGGTCTTTTTCCAACAGCTCGATAAAGTAGTTGCCATAGGAGACCGACGTATAGCGGTCTTTCCGCTCCGTCGCTCTCTCCGCGATCTTGATGAGCTGCGTCTGATCCGTCACCGTGTACTCCAGCGCGATCATCTCGTTCACCAGCGCCACGGTCTCCAAATACGGCCGCTCGTAGAAAATCTGCGTGTCGACGTCCGCCTCCGCGTACTCCGGCACATGCCGCTGCAGCTCCTCGATGCCCTCCTGATGGTTCACCATCAGGTCGATCATGCGGTCGGTCAGCGTCTTTTTCATGCACACGGCGATCGCGCTGTTCATCTCAAGGCTCGCCTTGATCGAGAAGACGACCTCCTTCTGCCCCGCGATGACCACGCGGCTTTTGAGCTTTTCGTCGTTCATGCACGTCCACGGCTCGTATTCCACATTGCGCTCCTCGTCATAGAGCACCTTGGCAAGCGAGTCGTAAATCGAGACGCCCGCGTTTCTGGTATCGAGCACGCAAAAATCCGCGTCAAAGTCAGCAAATAGCTGCTTGATGCGGATCGCCTGCTTCGTTGTTTCAAATTCGTTCTGCGCCTCAATGTAGACCACCTGACGCCGATACCCCTGCTTAACCTCGATATGCTCGCCGCCAGTGTCGGTCGACTTGTACTCCTTGCTCTCAGGTAGCGCGCGGATACACGAGTAGATCGAGTTGTCGTTGCCATTGCCGCCCTCGGAAGCAATATCGCACGAGATGATACGGATCTCGCCCTTCTGCTTGGGAATGGCGTACCGGTTCTTCGCGTGCGATATAACATCTTCCGCGCGGCGCGGATAAAATGCGCGCTTCCACACGCGGTTTTTGTTCAAAAGCTCATAGGTGAAGTAAGCGTGCGCGTTCTCGGAAACCATCTGGTTTTCGTATTCGATCGCCCACGCCACGCGGTCGAGCTTCTTGCGCTCCTTGATGAGGTAATTTCTCGTCTTGATCTTGTGCCGCAGCGCGATCGAGTAGTCCATCGCCATGAG
>CAMVGI010000065.1 GCA_947166955.1 uncultured Clostridia bacterium
TGATGGACGGAAATACCGTTTACGTTGCTGCTGTTGTGAAGAAAACAAGTAAAAATCGCCTCTATTTGCATGAGGTCGTGGACTCCAACGGAAATGTTATAAAAATAGACAATGGAGAAAACACCAATCAAACCAGCCTTGCCGCAAAAAGCGACGCTGGGGTGCAATCTCCATTGCCTACAAACATTGTATCTGCTTTTTTGCCGGAAGTCAATGGGAAAAGCGCACCCTACGCCGACGCTTTGCGCGATTTGCCGCAGCGGAATCCGCAATCGCCCACACCCTACACGGACGCGTTCCGCGACCTTTTTGAAGACTTCGGGAAGAAGGGCAAATAACAAAAAACCAAGCGTTCCGCCGCGCGGCGGGGCGCTTGGTTTTTACCTCGGCGCGTGCAGGCATGGTCGGCGAGGGCGCGGAGGAGTTGGTGAGCGGCGCGCTCGACCCCGCGTTGAAGACGATCTACAACGGCAAGCGCATGGGCGAGAACTACAGCGAGCTGGAGGCAAGCGATCTGCTCTACGGCGCGCTTCTCGGCGCGGCGCTCGGCGGCGTCGGCGGTACGGCCGAGAACGCGAGAGGCGGGCGTGGTACGCAGGCTTTGGAAACGGGAGAAAAAGCAAAAAGCACCTCAATCAATACGGATCCTGCGGGGCATACTGCAATTGAACAAAAAATAATCGACGAGTATAAAAAGTCAGTTGACGATGGGCTTGTTGCGTTTGTAAGAAGAGTACGCGGATTGGACAACCAAAAATACAGAAATAGCGTCCGCTACCCGATCTCGGAAGTGGGCACGCGACAGGCGGCGGAAGCCAAAAGAATCACGGGGATTGATGCGACAGATTTCGAAAATATTATTACAGGCGGCGCGATAGACCATATTGAACATCGTCACGGCATAAAGGGAAAAGCTGACCACAGTATGGCAGACGAAAATGATATTGCTCGTATTCAATATGTCTTAAAGAATTTCGATACCACAGAACCACTCTTGAACGATAATGGAACTCTGTCCGTCAGTGACGTTTGGAAGAATAGTGACGGTACGCCTGCACCGCGTATTTTGTTTACCAAAAAAGTTGACAGCACCTATTATGCTGCTATCGCGGCGCCAGACAGCAACGCGAGGATACTTGCGGTCGAAAGTGCTTTTATGAGCAAAAAAGGTGGAAGCACCGGCACAGTCCTGAACATGGAGAAATTCTCCCCGCAGGTTACGCCCCAGACGCCACAGCGCGCTAATGCTTCCAACATCAAATTACCACGATTTACAGGCGGTGTCAAGCCGGAAAAGACGCATATCCACGCCGACGCTTTGCGCGATTTGCCGCAGCGGAATTCGCAATCTCCCACGCCCTACACGGACGCGTTCCGCGACCTTTTTGAAGACTTCGGGAAGAAGGGCAAATAACAAAAAACCAAGCGTTCCGCCGCGCGGCGGGGCGCTTGGGTTTTTTGTGCGCCTTTACTTCTCTACCATGTGCACGTTCAGGTGGTCGTAGGTCATCTCGACGCGATGCGCCTCGAACGTCTCGCGCGCCGCCTCCAAAACGCCCCAATAGACCGTCCAATAGTCGGGCGTTTTGACCCACATGCGCAAAATGTAGCTGATGCTGCTTGCGCCGTAACCGGAAAGGTGCACCTCCGGCGCGCTCGTGAGCTGCGGAAAGCGCGACGCCGCCTCGCGCAGCGCGTCGTACACGTCTTTCGTGGGCGCGTCGTAGGACGCGGTGAACGTGAGTTCGATGCGGCGGCGGCCGAGCCGGTTGAAGTTCGTGATCGTCGCGGCGGCGACCGTGCTGTTCGGAATGGTGATCTGCTTGTTGTCGGGCGTGACGAGCTTGGTCGACGAAAGACGGATGAGGTCGACCGTGCCCTCCGTCGCGCCGATGGAAACGTAGTCGCCGATGCCGTAGGGCTGCGTGGTGAGGATCATGATGCCGCCGGCGATATTCGCGAGCGTATTTTGCAGCGCGAGCGACACGGCAAGACCGGCGACCGAGAGCAGCGCGATGAAGCTCGTCACCTTTACGCCGAGCGAGTCGAGCACCACCAGCGCCAGCACGACGGCGAGCACGCTTTTGACGATGGGGCGGATATGCTTTTTGAGCGGCGCGAGCTTTTCCGAGCGTTCGAACGCGCGGTCAAAGAGCGTCAGCAGGATGCGAATGAGGACGACCCCGACGACGAGAATCAGCAGCGCCTTGAGCGCGGCGGCCAGCGTCACCGTGCCGAAGCTGATGCCGGAATCGGAGATCAGCGCGTTCAGATCCATAAAACTACCTCCCGTGGTGTGAATTCGACACGATTATAACAGCATGTTGTTTTTCCTGCAAGACTTGCGCGGCGGTACGGTTTACTTTTTTGCAAGTATTCTTGCAAAAAATGTGATGCGCAAACTGCTTCCGCAGCTTTTCATTCACGGAAACGACAAAAAATCAGGCAAAAATTTGTTCAGTTTTTCGGGGCGAAGCGCCGCATTTCTCATTGATTAAAAGCGCGTGTTCCACTATAATGTAAAATGAATTTAAATCGGGCCTCCGCGCGTCGCTTTTTGACGGAAAGCTTGCAAAGCGGACGGGACCGATGAAAAACAGGGAGGTTTTCATTTTGAGCAAGGTAATGTCATTGCACGACGCGGTCGCCAAGTATGTCGAAAACGGCGACGTGCTCGCCACCGGCGGCTTCACCACCAACCGCAAGCCGTATGCGGCGGTCGCCGAGATCCTGCGCCAGGGGCAGAAGGACTTCATCGTCTACGCCGGCCCCGGCGGCGGCGAGGTCGATATGCTTATCGGCGAGGGCCGCGTGGCGGCGTACATCAACTGCTACACCGCGAACTCCGGCTACACCAACGTTTCCCGCCGTTTCCGCGCCGCCATTGAGCAGGGAAAGCTCACATACGAAGACTATTCGCAGGACGTGCTGATGCTCATGCTGCACGCGTCCTCCCTCGGCCTTCCGTTCCTGCCGGTGCGTCTGATGCAGGGCAGCGGCCTGATGAAGTATTGGGGCATCAGCGAGGAGAAGCGCAAGAGCATGCCCAAGATGGAGAACATCAAGTGCGCCGAGATCGAAAACCCCATGGTTCCCGGCGAGAAGGTCGTCGCCGTTCCCGTTCCGCGGATCGACACCGCGCTCATCCACGTCCAGCAGGCCAGCCCCGACGGCACCTGCATCATCTGCGGCGATGAGTTCCACGACATCGACATCGCGGTCGCCGCGCGCAAGACCATCGTCACCTGCGAGGAGATCGTCTCCGACGAGTACATCCGCCGCGACCCCACCAAGACCCGCATCTTCGGCGAGTGCGTGCAGGCGGTCGTAAAGGCGCCCTACGGCGCGTGGCCCGCTCAGTGCTACGACTATTACGATGACGACGACGCCGCGCTCAAGGAGTACGACAAGGCGTCGAAGTATCAGGACGCCGAGGATGCGAAGGCACAGCTCAAGAAGGCCGCCGCCAAGGCGCAGAAGGCGCTCGACGCCAAGCCCGACGACGAGAAGCTGAAGGAAGCCTTCGAAAAGGCCGCCAAGGCCGCCGAAGACGCCGAGAGCGGCGCGAAGATCCCCGAGACCTTCGAGGATTATCTGAACAAGTGGGTCTACGGCTGCAAGGACCAGGCGGAGCTTCTCGACAAGATCGGCGGCAGCCGCCTGATGCGTTTGAAGAACGAGCCGCACCTCGGCTATTCCACGACGCACTAAGCAGGGAGGGTGAACATCATGTCTGATTATACGAAGTATACCAAGCAGGAGATGCAGGCGTACGCCATCGCCAAGAACATCAAGGAAAACCAGATCGTCATCGTCGGCACGGGCCTGCCGCTGATCGGCGCGTCGCTCGCCAAGCGCGCGGTCTGCCCGAGCTGCCACCCCATCGTCGAGTCCGGCCTTATGGACTGCTCGCCCGTCGAGGTGCCGCGTTCCGTCGGCGACAACCGCTTCATGGCGCACTGCGCCGTGCAGTGGCCCAACATCCGCTTCGTCGGCTTTGAGGCGAACGAGTGGCTGCACGACGAGGACCGTCTCGTCGCCTTCATCGGCGGCGCGCAGATCGACCCCTACGGCAACGTGAACTCCACCTGCATTTTCGGCAAGGGCGATTACCTCCAGCCCACCACGCGCTTCACCGGCTCCGGCGGCGCGAACGGCATCGCCACCTACTGCAACACCATTATCATGATGCAGCACCAGAAGCGCCGCTTCATCGACCATGTCGACTACATCACCTCCTGCGGCTGGATGGACGGCCCCGGCGGCCGTGAGCGCGCGGGCCTTCCCGGCAACCGCGGCCCGCAGATGGTCGTCACCGACCTCGGCATCATGAAGTTCGACGAGAACACCAAGCGCATGTACTGCGCGTATCTGTTCCCCGGCGTCACGCCCGAGATCGTGCAGGAGAACACCGGCTTCGAGATCGACTGCTCCCGCGCGGAGACCTTTGAAGCGCCCAGCCCCGAGATCATCCGCCTCATCCGCGAGGAGATCGACCCCGGTCAGGCGTTCATCAAGGTCCCCAAGGACTAAACCGAAACGAATCAATAAGAGAAGGAGAAAACAGTATGAGCGAATATTCCATGCCCTCTTATTTCCAGTCCATGCCCACCATCGGCACGGAGCTCGCCAAGACGAACGACGAGAACATCGCCGAGATCCAGGAGGTCGAGCAGGAGATCCACGAGCTGCGCGAGGCCGCGCTTGAGGCGGGCCGCTCCACCGAGTCGCTCAACGAGAGCGGACAGTGGACCGCGATGCAGCGCGTGCTGGAGCTGGTCGACGAGGATACGTGGTGCCCGCTGAACAGCCTCTATAACCCCAACGACAACAAGGACGGCAGCGTCGGCATCGTCAAGGGCCTCGGCCGCATCGACGGCAAGTGGGCGGTCATCATCGCGAGCGACAACAAGAAGCTCGCCGGCGCGTGGGTGCCCGGTCAGGCGGACGCGCTGCTGCGCGGCAGCGATACCGCCAAGCGCCTGCACATCCCGCTGGTGTACGTGCTCAACTGCTCCGGCGTCAAGCTCGACGTGCAGGAGCTGGTGTACCCCAACCGCCGCGGCGGCGGCACGCCGTTCTATCGCAACAGCGAGCTGAACCAGCTCGGCGTGCCCGTCATCGTCGGCATCTACGGCACCAACCCCGCGGGCGGCGGCTACCACTCCATCAGCCCCACCATCCTCATCGCGCATGAGGACGCCAACATGGCGGTCGGCGGCGCGGGCATCGTCGGCGGCATGAACCCCAAGGGCTACGTCGATCTCGAAGAGGCCGAGAAGCTCATCGAGGCGCAGCAGAACCTCAAGGCGGACATCCCCGGCACCGTCTCCATCCACTACAGCGAGACGGGCTTCTTCCGCGAGGTGCAGGTGGACGAGGAGGGTATGCTCGACGCCATCCGCAAGTACATGGACTATCTCCCCGCCTACGACCCCGAGTTCTTCCGCGTGGACGATCCCAAGGAGCCGCTCTTTGACCCGAACGACCTCTACAGCATCGTTCCGTTCAACCAGAAGCGCAGCTATGACATGTACGAGGTCATGGCGCGTCTTTTCGACGGCTCGGAGTTCATGGAGTTCAAGCACGGCTACGGTCCCGAGATGATCACGGGCCTCGCCAAGATCGACGGCATGCTCGTCGGCGTCGTCGCCAACATGCAGGGCATGCTGATGAACTATCCCGAGTACAAGATGGCGACCTACGGCCAGGCGATGGGCGTCGGCGGCAAGCTGTACCGCCAGGGCCTCATCAAGATGAACGAGTTCGTGACGCTGTGCGCGCGCGACCGCATCCCGATGCTGTGGATCCAGGATACCACGGGCATCGACGTCGGCAACGACGCCGAGCGCGCCGAGCTGCTCGGCCTCGGCCAGAGCCTGATCTACTCCATCCAGAGCTCCAACCTGCCCATGATGGAAATCACGCTGCGCACGGGCACCGCCGCTGCGCACTACGTCCTCGGCGGCCCGCAGGGCAACGACAACAACGCGTTCTCCATCGGCACCGCCACGACCGAGATCTATGTCATGCACGGTGAGACCGCCGCGGCCGCGATGTACGCGCGCCGTCTGGTCAAGGACGAGAAGGCCGGCAAGGACCTCCAGCCCACCATCGACAAGATGAACAAGCTCATTCAGGAGTACAGCGACAAGTCCCGCCCGAAGTACTGCGCGAAGCTCGGCCTTTGCGACGAGATCGTGGACATGAACGACATGCGTCCGTACATTCAGGCGTTCGTCAACGCGTGCTATCAGAATCCGAAGAGCATCTGCCCGTTCCATCAGATGCTGCTGCCGAGAATCATCCGCGATTTCGACAACCTCTACGCGGGTAAGTAAACATGGCGGTTTTCACCATGGGCATCGACGTCGGCTCGACCGCGTCGAAGTGCGTGATCCTGAAGGACGGACAGGAAATCGTCGGCAAGTCTCTCGTCGCCGTCGGCACCGGCACCTCCGGCCCCCAGCGCGCCATTGAGGGCGTGCTCGTCGACGCGCAGATGAAGAAGGAGGATATGGACTTTATCCTCGCCACGGGCTACGGGCGCAACTCGCTCGACGGGCTTGCCGACATGCAGATGTCGGAGCTGTCGTGCCACGCGAAGGGCGCCGCGTTCCTGTTCCCGAAGGTGCGCACGGTCATCGACATCGGCGGGCAGGACGTCAAGGTCATCGAGATCGAGGACGGGCAGATGCGCAACTTCGTGATGAACGACAAGTGCGCCGCCGGAACGGGCCGGTTTCTCGACGTCATGGCGCGCGTGCTGGAGGTCAACACCCACGACCTCGGCGATTTGGGCGACCGCTCGACGCGCGAGATCGGCATCAGCTCGACCTGCACGGTGTTTGCCGAGAGCGAGGTCATTTCCCAGCTCGCGATGGGCACCGACAAGTGCGACATCATCGCCGGCATCCACCGAAGCGTGGCGGCGCGCGTGGTGGGTCTGTGCCACCGCGTGGGCGTGCGCGACGAGGTCGTGATGACCGGCGGCGTGGCGCAGAACCACGGTATCGTGCGCGCGCTGCAGGATCAGCTCCAGCACGACATCCACACCAGTCCCCTCACCCAATACAACGGCGCGCTCGGCGCGGCGCTGTTCGCATTCCAAAAAGCTTCGAAATAGGAGGTAATCAATATGCCTAAGG
>CAMVGI010000066.1 GCA_947166955.1 uncultured Clostridia bacterium
GCTCGTCGAGGATCAGCAGCTCGTTCGCGGCGCACAGCGCGCGGCAGAGCAATACGCGCTGCTGCTGTCCGCCGGAAAGCTCGCGGTAGCACTTGTCCTTGAGCTCCAGAATGCCGAGCTTGCCCATGTGCATGAGCGCCGCGGACTTCTCCGCGCCCGAATAGGCGAAGCGGAAGCCCCTGCGGTTCAGAAAGCCCGAGAGCACGACCTCCTCCACCGTGGCGGGGAAATCGCGCTGCGCGGGCGTCTGCTGCGGCAGGTATCCAAGTTGTCCCGCCTTTTGCGCGCCGCGGTCGATCTCGCCCGCGAGCGGCGGCGTCAATCCGAGCAGGCTTTTCAGCAGCGTCGACTTGCCCGAGCCGTTCTCGCCCAGCACCGCGACGTAGTCGCCGCTTTTCACCGTAAAGTCGAGGTGTTCGAGCAGCGGCTTGTGCTCGTAGCCGAGGCTCACGTCCCGACAGGCGAGCAGTACCTTGTTCTCTTGTTCCGCCATCATGCCAACCCTTTCTCCAGCGCCTTTAAATTGCGCTCCATCATCGAAACGTAGGTCTCGCCCGCGTCAAAATCCGCGCGCGAGATCGTTTGCAGCGACCACAGCCGCTCGACGCGCGCGCCCGTCGCCTCGCTCACCGCCTCGGCGATTTTTTGGCTGTCGAGATCCACCGTGTACACCACGCCGACGCCCTCGTCCGCCGTCTTGTCGATGAGGAACTTGAGCGTCGCGAGGCTCGGCTCGGTGTCGCTTGAGCAGCCGTGGAACGCCGCGCGGTAGCGCAGATCGTACTCCTTGCAAAAGTAGAGCATCGGCATGCGGTCGGCGAAGATCAAAAGGTCCCGCTTTGCGTTCGCGCGCAGCGCGCGGAAGTCCGCATCGAGCGCGTCGAGCTTTTCCACATAGGCCGCGCAGTTCGCGCGGTACACTGCCGCGTTCGCCCCGTCCGCGGCGCAGAGGCTGTCGCACAGCGCCGCGCACAGCGCCGCGGCGTTTTTGGGCG
This sequence comes from uncultured Clostridia bacterium, assembly GCA_947166955.1. The sequence continues at coordinate 996 of CAMVGI010000066.1, forward strand.
AGGTGAAAATGTGCTCGTCGTACTCGATCTCGTCGCTGTCCTCGTCCTCGTCCTCCTCCGCGCCCTGCATGCCCTCGACAAATTCCTCCTCGCGCGCGTCCACGAAGTCCATCATGCGCACCACCGTGCCGATGTTCCCGCCCGCGGCGTCGAGCATGTCACAGGCCCATTCCTCGCTTTCGCCGCCGTTGTAGACGAACACGTCCGCGCGGGAGATGGTCACCGCGTCGAGCGGCGTCGGCTCGAAGCTGTGCGCCTCGCGCCCCGGCAGGAGCAGCAGCGTCACCTCCGCGCGGTCGCCCGCGATGGCGCGGGCAAAATCGTAGTAGGGGAACATCGTCGTTACGATGCGCAGCTTTCCGTCGTCCGCCGGCGCGACCGGAGCGGCGCAGCCTGTCAGAAGCGGCGCGCAGCCCGCCAAAAGCGCCGCGAGAAGCGCAAAAGCGAGCAGTTTTCGTTTCATTTCCGCCGCCTCCCCCTTTCTGGATTTGCGATTCATTTGCAAATTATAGCCTCGTCGTTTTCATTTGTAAAGACTTTCTTTTGAAAAAGCCCAAATTTCTTTTGCGAAAACACGCTTGAACAAGCGGCGCGCGCATGATAGAATATAGGATACCGATTTTTCAGAAAGAGGGCTTCGGCATGGCAGGCGTACACGATGGACACAGGGCGCGAAAGAAGGCGCAGTTCCGCGAACACGGGCTGGACGCGTTCGCCGACCACGAGGCGCTGGAGCTGCTGCTTTTTTACGCGCTGCCCCGACAGGACACGAACCCTGTCGCGCACCGGCTTCTGGACCGTTTCGGCTCGCTCGGCGGCGTGCTCTCCGCCCCGCCGGAGGAGCTGGCGAAGATCGAAGGCGTCGGCGAGCACGCCGCGACGCTGCTCTCCCTTGTTCTGCCCGTCGTCCGGCGCGCGTATCTCGAATCGCAGGACAGCGGCATCGTCCTCGCCACCACCGAGCAGCTCGGGCAGTACTTCTGCCGGTTGTTTTTCACCGTCCGGCAGGAGATCTTCTACGAGGCGTGTCTCGACGCCAAGGGCAAGCTGCTGCGCTGCTGCAAGCTTGCCGAAGGCAGCGTGGACACGGTGAACATCAACCTGCGCTGCATTGTGGAGAACGCACTTCGCTGCCACGCGAGCGCCGTCGTGCTCGCGCACAACCACCCAAGCGGCATCGCGCTGCCCTCGCCGGACGACAACACGACCACGCTCGCGGCGGACGACGCGCTGCGCACCGTCGGCGTCACGCTCGTCGACCACATCATCGTCGCGGACGACGATTTCGTCTCGCTGCGCGAAAACGGGCTTCTTTCCCGATAAAAGTGATTCTGCGAGGTGGATATGGACTTCAAATTACACGCGCCCTTTCAGCCCACCGGCGACCAGCCTGAGGCGATTGAAAAACTCGTTCGCGGCGTTGAACTGGGGCTGGACGAGCAGGTGCTCCTCGGCGTGACCGGCTCGGGCAAGACCTTCACGATGGCGAGCGTCATCGAAAAGATCAACCGTCCCACGCTCGTGCTCGCGCATAACAAGACGCTTGCGGCGCAGCTTTGCGCCGAGTTCAAGGAGTTCTTCCCCGAAAACGCGGTGGAGTACTTCGTCTCCTACTATGATTATTACCAGCCCGAGGCGTATATCCCTCATACCGACACGTATATCGCCAAGGACGCGTCCACCAACGACGAGATCGACCGTCTGCGCCTCTCCGCGACCTGCGCGCTTTTGGAGCGGCGGGACGTGATCGTGGTGTCGTCGGTCTCGTGCATCTACGGCCTCGGCGAGCCGGACGACTTCGCAAAGCTGATGATCTCGCTGCGCCCGGGACAGGTCATCGAGCGCGACGAGCTGCTGCGCCGCCTCATCGAGGACCGCTACGAGCGCAACGACGTCGCGTTCGAGCGCAACCGCTTCCGCGTGCGCGGGGACACCGTGGAGATCTATCCCGCGTACTACCGCGACCGCGCGGTGCGCGTGGAGTTCTTCGGCGACGAGATCGACGCTATCCGCGAGTTCCAGCCCACGACGGGGCAGACCACGCGAAGCCTCACGCACACGGTCATCTATCCCGCCTCGCACTATGTTACGACGCCGGACAAGCTGGAGCGCGCCATCGGCGAAATCGAAATCGAACTTCAAGAGCGCGAGCAGTACTTCCGCGACGCCGGCAAGGCGGTGGAGGAGCAGCGCATCCGCCAGCGCACGCGCTACGACATGGAGATGATACGCGAGCTGGGCTACTGCTCGGGCATCGAGAACTATTCCCGCGTGATCGGCGGGCGGCCGGTCGGCTCGCCGCCGATGACGCTTATCGACTATTTCCCCAAGGATTTCCTGCTGTTCGTGGACGAGAGCCACGTCACGCTCCCGCAGGTGCACGCGATGTACAACGGCGACCACGCGCGCAAGCAAAGCCTCGTGGAGTACGGCTTCCGCCTGCCCTGCGCGTTCGACAACCGCCCGCTCAAGTTCGAGGAGTTCGAGCGGCGCGTCCATCAGCGCGTCTACGTCTCCGCGACGCCGGGCGAGTACGAGCGCTCTCGCGCGGGGCAGATCGTCGAGCAGGTCATCCGCCCGACGGGTCTTCTCGACCCGCGCGTGGAGGTGCGGCCCGTCGAGGGACAGATCGACGACCTGCTCGCGGAGATCAACGCGCGCGCGGCGCGCGACGAGCGCGTGCTCGTCACCACCCTCACCAAGAAGATGGCGGAGGACCTGACCGAGTACCTAAAGGGCGTGGGCGTCAAGGTTCGCTACATGCACGCGGACGTCGAGACCATCGAGCGCATGGAACTGATCCGCGACCTGCGCCTCGGCGAATTCGACGTGCTCGTGGGCATCAACCTGCTGCGCGAGGGCCTCGACCTCCCCGAAGTCTCGATGGTCGCCATTCTCGACGCGGACAAGGAGGGCTTTCTGCGCTCGGAAACCTCGCTCATCCAGACCATCGGCCGTGCCGCGCGCAACGCGGACGGGTTGGTCGTGCTCTACGCCGACACGGTGACGCCCTCGATGAAAAACGCCATCGACGAGACGGAGCGCCGCCGCGCCATTCAGGACGCGTACAACAAGGCGCACGGCATCGTGCCGCAGACCATCCGCAAGGACGTGCGCGAGATATTGGAGATCAGCAAAAAGGACGAGGATTCCGCCCGCCGCCGCGGCAAACGCAAACTCTCCGAGCGCGAGCGCGACGAGCAGATCCGAAAACTCGAAAAAGAGATGCAGGAGGCCAGCCGCATGCTCGAATTCGAATACGCCGCGATTTTGCGCGACCGCATCATCGAGCTGCGGAAGGAAGGTTGACGGAGCGCGTATGAAAAAGTATCTCTCTTACGCTTTCGTCGTCCTCGGCGCTGTATGCTGGGGCTTCATCGGCGTTTTCAACCGCCTGCTCGCATCCGCGGGCGTCGACATGGCGGGCCGCGTGTTCGTGCGCAACTTCTTTTCTCTCGCGCTGCTGACGCTTGTGTTCGCGGTTTTCCGCCGCGGCGTGTTCCGCATGAGGGCGAAGCATCTCCCCATCTTCATGGGCAGCGGGCTTCTGAGCATCCTCACGCTCTCGTGGACGTACTTCAACTGCCAGATGGAATGCTCGCTCGCCGTGGCGGCGATTTTGCTCTATCTCGCGCCGTCGATGGTCGTTCTCATGAGCGCGCTTTTTTGGAAAGCGCCCGTCACGCGGCGAAAGCTCGCGGCGCTCGTGCTGTCGCTTGCCGGCTGCGCGCTGGTGTCCGGCGTTGCGGGCGGCGCGCTGACCGCCTCGTGGCGCGGGCTTGTCTTCGGCGTCGCGTCGGCGTTCTGCTACGCGACCTACACCATCTTCGCGCACTACGCTCTCGCGCATTACGACAGCTATACCATGATCTATTGGACGTTCGTGTTCGCGGGACTCGGCTCGCTCGCGTTCCTCGACCCGGACACGCTTCTCCCCGCGCTCGCGTCTCCCGCGGGGCTTGGCGGCGCGGCGGGTCTGGTCGTCGTGGCGACGGTGCTGCCGTATCTTTTCTACACCAAGGGGCTTGAGGGCGTCGAGAGCGGCAAGGCGTCCATCCTCGCGAACGTCGAACCCGTGACGGCGGCGCTGCTCGGCGTCGTACTGTTCCGCGAAAGGTTGAGCGTGTGGGTGCTGCTCGGCGTCGCGTGCGTTCTGCTCGGCGCCGGACTGCTCGCAAAGGAGGACGTGTCTCATGGCGAAGCATAAAGAGGAAAAAACCAATGTGATGCGCATTTTGGAACGGGAGAAGATCCCCTATACCGCGCACACGTACGAGGAGACGGAAAGCCCGCTGGGCGACCGCGAATACGGGCTGCACATCGCCGAAACGCTCGGACAGGACGTAAGCCGTGTCTACAAAACGCTCGTCGCGCGCGGCGCGAGCGGGCAGGCGCACGTCTTCTGCCTCCCCGTCGCGGAATCGCTCGACCTCAAGAAAGCGGCAAAGGCGGCGGGGGAAAAATCCGTCGAGCTGATCGCGGTGCGGGAGCTTTTGCCGCTCACGGGCTACGTGCGCGGCGGCTGCTCGCCCGTCGGCATGAAAAAGCAGTATCCCACGATTTTCCACAGCGCGGCCGCGGACTGCGAAACGGTCTTCGTCAGCGCGGGAAAGATCGGCGCGCAGATCGAGCTTGCGCCGCGGGCGCTTTTAGACCTCGTCGGCGCGCAAACGGCGGACATTATCGTTGAGGAGCATTTATGAACAGCAGAATTTTTGTCAAGGGCGCGCGGGAAAACAACCTCAAGAACATCGACGTGGAGATCCCGCGCGATTCGCTCACCGTCATCACGGGGCTTTCCGGCTCCGGCAAGTCCTCGCTCGCGTTCGACACCATCTACGCCGAGGGCCAGCGCCGCTACGTCGAGAGCCTCTCGTCCTACGCGCGCATGTTCCTCGGGCAGAAGGAAAAGCCGGACGTGGACTACATCGAGGGGCTTTCCCCCGCCATCTCCATCGACCAGAAGACCACCTCGCAGAACCCGCGCTCGACGGTCGGCACGGTGACGGAGATCTACGACTACCTGCGCCTTCTCTGGGCGCGCGTCGGCACGCCGCACTGCCCGAACTGCGGCAAGGAGATCCGTCAGCAGACCATCGACCAGATCACCGAGTCGGTCATGGCGCTCGGCGAGGGCGCGCGCGTGCAGATCATGGCGCCCGTCATCCGCGGACGCAAGGGCGAATACGCCAAGGTCTTCGAGGACGCGCGCAAATCGGGCTACGTGCGCGCGCGCGTGGACGGCAGCATGTACGAACTGGACGAGGAGATCAAACTCGACAAGAACAAAAAACACAACATCGAGATCGTCGTCGACCGCCTCGTCATCCGGCCCGACGTCATCCACCGCCTGACCGACTCCGCCGAGACCGCGGCGGCGCTCTCCGGCGGGCTGGTGCTCGTCAACATCCTGCAGGAGCAGCGCGACGTCCTCTTTTCGCAGAACTACGCCTGCGAGGACTGCGGCGTGTCCATTGAGGAGCTTGCTCCGCGCATGTTCTCGTTCAACAACCCCTTCGGCGCGTGCCCGGAGTGCACGGGTCTCGGCTTCCAGCTGCGCGTCGACCCCGAACTGGTCATCCCGAATCCGGCGCTGTCCATCCTCGACGGCGCGATCTGCGCGTCCGGCTGGAACAACGTGCGCGGCGACGGCATCTCGCGCATGTATTTCGACGCGCTTTCCAAGAAGTACAAGTTCTCGCTCCGCGATCCGGTGGAAAAGCTCCCCAAAGAGGTCATGGACGTGATCCTCTACGGCACAAACGGCGAGAAACTGGAGCTGGAATTCGACCAGCCGCGCGGCAAGGGAACGCTCTATCAGCCCTTCGAGGGCGTGGTGAACAACTTGGAGCGCCGCTACAAGGAAACGCAGAGCGACAGCGTGCGCGCGGAGCTGGAGGAGTGCATGAGCGAGTGCCCCTGCCCCGCGTGCCGTGGCAAGCGGCTGCGCCGCGAGGCGCTCGCGGTCACGGTCGGGGGCATGAACATCGCCGATTACACCGACAAGTCCGTGGTGGACGCGCTCGACTTCATCGAACGTCTCACGCTCACGGAGCAGCAAATGCGCATCGGCGAGCGCATTCTCAAGGAAATCAAGGCGCGCCTCGGCTTTTTGCGCTCGGTGGG
>CAMVGI010000067.1 GCA_947166955.1 uncultured Clostridia bacterium
ACGTGATCGACAAAGACGGGATCATCGTCGTAACGACCTACCCCGCCTTCCTGCATTACGACATGCGCGACGGCGTGCAGTCGGCGGAATTCCTGCCGCTGCTGGACTGGACGGAGACGGAGCACGTGCAGAGTTATCAGCCGACCTCCTACGATCCCACGCTCATGCGGAAATACGCCGCGGTCAAGCTTTCGCGCGGCGGATTCGTCGAGGTCGCGTACGACGCCGCGCGATTCCAAAAGGATATTGACGAGCAGGTCGTCGGCGCGACGCGCAACCGGCACGTCGGCGAGGGCGGCTGCATCCTGATCGCGGACGAAAACTGGAACATCGTCAGCGACCGCAACCACAACGAGGGGCAGAACCTCTCCGTAACGGGCATCTGGATCGACCGCGACGCCACGCCCGAGGGCGAACCGTTCCGCGCGAGCGTGTACGGGCAGGCGGCGTACTGCATGTACGCGGTCTCCGAGGGCTATTACATCGTGGCGGTGATGCCGGAGAACGAGATCGTGCTCCAGCGCGACGCCTCCGTGAAGCTGACCGCCACGCTTGAGGTGCTGGTGTTCCTCGCGCTGTTCCTGATGATCTTCCTGCTGGTGCGGAAGCTGGTCGTAAACAACATCAACCGCGTCAACTCGTCGCTCGCCAAGATCACGGGCGGCGATTTGGACGAGGTGGTGGACGTGCGCTCAAACGCCGAGTTCGACTCGCTCTCCGACGACATCAATTCCACCGTTGACACGCTCAAGCGCTACATCGCGGAGGCGGCGGCGCGCATCGACCAGGAACTGGAGATCGCGCGCGCGATCCAGGTCTCCGTTCTGCCGCGCGTGTTCCCCGCGTTCCCCGAGCGGACGGACTTTGATATTTACGCCTCGATGGACCCCGCGAAGGAAGTCGGCGGCGATTTCTACGACTTCTTCCTCGTGGACGACGACCATCTGGCGCTGGTCATGGCGGACGTGAGCGGAAAGGGCATTCCCGCCGCCATGTTCATGATGAACGCCAAAACGCTCATCAAAAACCGCGCGATGGCGGGCGGAACGCCCGCCGAGATCCTTGCCGACGTCAACGAGCAGCTTTGCGAGGGCAACGACGCGCAGCTGTTTGTGACCGTTTGGCTCGCCGTCGTCGAGCTGAGCACCGGCAGGGGGCTTTCGGTGAACGCCGGACACGAACATCCGGCGCTGCGCCGCGCGGGCGGAGCGTATGAGCTGGCGGTATACCGCCATTCGCCCGCCGTGGCGGCGCTTGAGGGCCTGCGCTTCCGCGAGCGCGAATTCGAGCTGCGCCCGGGCGACAGCCTGTTCATCTACACGGACGGCGTCGCGGAGGCGATGAACGCGGACGACGAACTTTTCGGCACGCAGCGCATGCTCGACGCGCTCAATCAGGCTCCCGACGCCGCGCCGCACGAGACCCTTGCCGCCGTCAAGCGCTCGGTGGACGCGTTTGCGGGCGAGACCCCGCAGTTTGACGACATCACCATGCTCTGTCTCAAATACAACGGGCCGGACAAGCAGAAATAAGGAGGGCGGGAAACGCCGCATGGAAAACTCACAGGAACAACTGCACCGCGAGCGGAGCCGCTATTTTGTACGCGGCGCATTCCGGCGATTCTTCATTCCCGCGCTGTTCAGCAGCTTCTGGATGGCGGTCGCCGGCGTGGTGGACAGCGTGTTTGTCGGCAACGGCATCGGCACGGCCGGCCTTGCGGCCATCGGCTTCGGCCAGCCGGTGTATCTGTTCTATAACATTTTGAGCTACGGTTTTTCCATCGGCGGCTCCATCCACTACGCCTCAAAGCTCGCCGAGGGACGCGAGAAAGAGGGCAACCGCATCTTCCACACCGTTATGCGTCTGCTGCTGACGATTTATATCGCCACGGTCGCGCTGGGACTTATTTTCCTGCCGCAGCTTATGCGCCTGCTCGGCGCGGACCCCGCGGACGAGCTGACGCGCTCCTACATCCGCACGCAGCTCACCTTTGTGCCGCTCATGTTCTGTCAGGGACCGTTCTACTACTTCGTCAACGCCGACAACGGCCCCAAGACCGCGGCGCTCGCGATGTCGGTCTCCGGCATCGTGGACACGATCTTCAGCTATGTCTTCATCATCCGGATGGGTCTCGGCGTGCGCGGCTCGGTCTTCTCCACGGTGGTCGGCGCGACGGTCATGCTGAGCATCACCGGCTGGCACATCTTAAAGCATCGCGGCGCGCTGCGCTTCGGCTGGGGGAAGCTGGACGCGGGGACCATCGGCGTTTCGGCGCGCACGGGCTTCGCCACCGCCCTGCAGTATCTCTATCAGTTCGTCACGATGATCGCGGTGAACCGCCTTTTGGTGCGTCTCGGCGGCGGTATCGCCGTCGCCGCGTTCGACGTGGTCTATAACATTTCGCTTTTGTGCGCCTCTATCACGGACAGCACAAATATGGCGACCGAACCGATGCTCTCAAGCTACCGCAGCGAGCGCAACCTCGGCAACGTCCGCGTCACGCTTTCCCTCGCGCTCGTCTGGTCGGGCGTCATTTCGATGCTTTTTGCCGCGGCGCTCGTGCTCTTCGCGCCGCAGTTTGCCGCCCTGTTCGGCATGGGCGAGGGCGAGGGAGCGGTCTACGCCTCAAAGGGCATCCGCATCTTCGCGCTCAGCGTTCTGCCCGCGATGACAAACGTCGTGTTCAGCGGCTACTATCAGTCGATCTTGCGCGAGTGGCTCGCGTACCTCATCACGTTCCTGCGCTCGTTCGTGTTTTATCTGCTCGCGCTGGCGTTTTTCTCGCGGGGCGGCATGGACGACTTTTGGTTCGTGTTTCTCGCCTCGGAGCTGCTCTCCGTTCTCGTTTGGATACCGACGGCGGTGATCCGCGGCGGCTTTCTCCAACTGCGCGGCATCGATGTGAGCAACGCCAGGTCCGTCACGATCGACCAGTCCTCGCAGGAGATCTCCGCCGTCGTCGAGCAGATCCAGGAATTCTGCGAAGTGCGCGACACCCCGCCGAAAAAGGTCATGCACATCGGTCTTGCCATCGAGGAGGTCTGCTGCGCCATCGTCGAGCACTGCCGCGAGCACATGGGCGACATTTACGTCCAGGTGACGGTCGTGGCGGAGAACGGCGAGACGACGCTGTTCCTGCGCGACAACGCGTTTGCCTACAATCCGCTCGGCGCGGACGTGGACGCGGACAACCTGACGGCGGAGCAGCAGTCGGAGCTGCTTGGCATCCGCATCGTGCAGAAGACGGCAAAGGAGTTCTACTACCGCCGCTATTCCGGTTTTAATACGCTGGTCATCCGGCTTTAAAGCGAGGTAAGGTCATGGAAGAAAGAAAAACGAAGTTTCCCCTCAGCCGAAAGCTCGCGCTGATGGTCGCGCTCATCGGTCTGACGCTGAGCGCGGTGCTGATCCTGATGAGCTACACGCATTATAGGGGCGAGATGTACGCACACTATGAGAAGTTCGCCATGAACATCGGCGCGGTGGCGGCGTCCCAGCTCGACCCCGACCGCATCCAGCACTACCTTGACACCGGCGAGAAGGACGAGGCGTACGAGACCTCGTTCAAGACGCTCTGCGACATCCGCGAGAACGGCGGCGTGATGTATCTCTACGTCGTCAAGCCAGAACTTGACGAGGTGTGGTACGTGATGGACACCGACCCTTCGGAGGACGCGATCCCGCTGGGCTACCACGAGCCGTACTACGAGGGCGCGTTCGCTGAAAACGCCGAGCGCATGGCGCGCGGCGAGCGCATCGAGCCGCTGGTGAGCAACGAGCAGTTCGGCTGGCTCATGAGCGTTTACTATCCCATGAAGACCTCGACCGGGGAACCGGCGGGTTACGTGGGCGTCGACATCCAAATGACCGACGTGATGAACGATCTGCACCGTTTCGCGCGGCAGATGATCGCGCTCGTGGCGGCGCTGACGGCGGTGCTGTCTCTGGTGTTCATCGCCGTCACGTCCAAGACGATGGCGGAGCCGATCAAGAAGCTCTCCGCGGCGGCGGACAAGCTCGTGCGCGAGCAGTCCGGCGAGGGGGCGGAGACGTCCATCTTCAACCAGCTCACCATCCGCTCGAACGACGAGGTCGGCGCGCTCTCTGAGAGCCTTACGCAGATGGAGCACGACATGAACGCCTACATCCGCGACCTCGTGAGCGTGACGGCGGAGAAGGAGCGCATCGGCGCGGAGCTGAACGTCGCGACCCAGATCCAGGCGGACATGCTGCCGCGTATCTTCCCGCCGTTCCCCGACCGCGGCGAGTTCGACATCTTCGCCAGCATGACCCCCGCGAAGGAGGTCGGCGGCGACTTCTACGACTTCTTCCTGATCGACGACGACCATCTCGGCCTCGTGATGGCGGACGTTTCCGGCAAGGGCGTGCCTGCGGCGCTCTTTATGGTCATCGCCAAGACGCTTATCAAGAATCAGGCGCAGACCTGCGGCTATTCGCCGGCAAAGGCGCTTGCGAGCGTCAACGAACAGTTGTGCGAGGGCAACGAGGCGGAGCTGTTCGTCACCGTTTGGCTCGCGATTTTGGAGATCAGCACCGGCAAGGGCCTCGCGGCGAACGCGGGACACGAGCATCCCGTGCTGCGGCGCGCGGACGGGAAGTACGAGCTGGTGGAGTACCGCCACTCCCCCGCCGTCGCGACGATGCAGGGCGTCCGTTTCCGCGAGCACGAATTTGAACTGCGCCCCGGCGACAGCCTGTTCGTCTACACGGACGGCGTTGCGGAGGCGACGGACGCAAGCGAGGAGATGTACGGCACCGACCGGCTGGTCACCGTTCTCAACCAATCGCCGGACGCCCCGCCGAAGGACGTGCTCGACGAGGTCAAGCGGTCCGTGGACGACTTCGTCGGCGACGCGCCGCAGTTTGACGACATCACCATGCTGTGTCTTAAATACAACGGCACGGGGAGGGATAACACATGAGCGAGGAAAAGGTCCTGAGAGTCGACGCCAGCACGGACAGCCTCTACGACGTGCTCGGCTTTACCACGGCGCTGCTTGAGGAGCACGACTGCCCCATGAAAACCCAGATGCTCATAGAGGTCTCGATGGAGGAGATGTTCGTCAACATCGCGAGCTACGCCTACCCCGAGGGGAACGGCTGGGCGGAGATCCACGGCTCGGTGGAAAACGGCGTCGCGTCGTTCACGCTCATCGACGGCGGCATCCCCTACGATCCGCTCGCAAAACCCGACCCCGACGTGACGCTTGCCGCGGAGGACCGGAGCGTCGGCGGCCTTGGCATCTACATGGTCAAAAAGCAGATGGACGAGGTCGCTTACGAATACCGCGACAACCACAACATCTTCACCTTCCGAAAAAAGCTCTGAACCGGCAGGGTAAAACCGCTCGTTCTTTATTGACATTTTCGGTAAAATGCGCTATAACGCTTGTAGTTTTAGTTTCATTTTTTGAACGGAGGTATGCACCAATGAACAAATCCGATCTGCTCACCGCGATGGTCGAAAAAAGCGGCCTGACCAAGAAGGACTCCGAGAAGGCGCTCAACGCTTTCATCGCCAGCGTCGAAGGCGCGCTGAAGAAGGGCGACAAGGTTTCCCTCGTCGGCTTCGGCACCTTTGAGGTCCGCAAGCGCCCCGCCCGCACCGGCATCAACCCGCAGACCAAGAAGCCCATCAAGATCAAGGCTTCCAAGGCTCCCGCGTTCAAGGCCGGCAAGGCGTTCAAGGACGCTCTCAACTGAGCGGAAAATAGGCTTTAAGGCAGGCGGTCTCCAATCGGGGGCCGCCTGCTCGCAAGGAGGATGCAGAGCATGATTCCGGAGGCGGCGGTCAACTATCTTCTGAGCATACGCATGCAGCTTGCCTGCTTCATCATTCTGCAGTTCATCGTTTGGACGTTCTTCTCCACCCTGCGCAAGAACACCTACGGCAACCGGCTGTTCTCCGCGCTGCTCGGCTTCACGCTCGTCAATCTCGTCCTCGATATGCTCACCGTCTACACGATCGGCCATATCGACACCGCGTCCTCCACAGTTCCTTCGTGGTGACGAGCGTCGCGATCCTCTACATCACGTACCTGTACGTCAAGAGCATCACGATCGAGCTTTCCCCGAAGTGGGCGGAAACGATCCCCCTGGTCCTGTCCGTTCTGTGCGCGGTCTTCCTCCCCTACGAGTATCTTCCGACGCCGCGCGGCTATGTCGCCTACGGCCCCGCCATGGGCATGCCGTACATGTTCGCGGGGTCGTATTACATCGTTTGCATCATACTGCTCATCCGGTTCCGCAAAACCATGGAGCCGAGGGTAAAGCGCGGCATCGTCGTCGCGCTCATCAGCCTCGCGGTCATCACCGCCGTTCAGACCATCCAGCGCGACCTGCTGGTCTCCGGCGTTGGCTTCACGGTGATCGTGACCGCACTTTTCTACACGCTGGAAAGCCCCGACGCCATCCTCATCCAAAAGCTCGCCTATGAGCGCAACCGCGCCAACGAGGCGAATCGCGCGAAATCCGCGTTCCTCGCCAACATGTCGCACGAGATCCGCACGCCCATCAACGCCATCCTTGGCATGGACGAGATGATCCTGCGCGAAAGCGGCGAGCGCGAAACGCTTTCCTACGCCGCGGACATTCAGGCGGCGGGGCGGACGCTTCTCTCGCTCGTCAACGACATTCTCGATTTCTCCAAGGTCGAAGAGGGAAAAATGGAGATCCTGCCGACGCAGTACGAACTGCGCTCGGTCGTCAGCGACCTTGTGAACATGGTGCGCGGCCGCGCGGACAAAAAGGGTCTCCGCCTTGAGGTCGACCTCGACGAGAATACGCCGCAGCTGCTCTACGGCGACTCCATCCGCATCCGCCAGTGCGTGCTGAATATGCTCACCAACGCCGTGAAATACACCGATTCCGGTTCGGTGACGCTCGGCGTCGGCTACGAAAAGCTCGCATCCGACAAGATCTCCCTGCGCTTCCGCGTCTCGGACACGGGCAGCGGCATGAAGCAGGAGGACATGGATCGCCTGTTCTCCCCCTTCACCCGCATCGAGGAGGAGCGCAACCGCTCCATCGAGGGCACGGGGCTCGGCATGAGCATCACGCGGGAGCTTCTCGAC
>CAMVGI010000068.1 GCA_947166955.1 uncultured Clostridia bacterium
GCGCTGGCGCTGCTGGTGAGCTACGTCAACATCGTGCAGGAGCGCACGGACGAGGTGCTGAACTTCACGCTGACCTCCCCGACCGTGCTGGTGGGCCTGTTCATCGGCGCGATGCTGACCTTCGTGTTCTCCGCGCTGACGATGGAGGCGGTGCAGACCGCGGCACAGTCCATCGTCGTGGAGGTTCGCCGGCAGTTCCGCGAGATCGAGGGCATCATGGAGTTCAAGACGGACCCCGACTACGCCTCCTGCGTCGCGCTGTGCACAAAAGGGGCGCTTCACGAGATGGTCGTGCCCGCGCTCATCGCCATCGTCGTTCCGCTCCTGACGGGCCTCGTTCTCGGCCCGACCGGCGTGGTGGGCCTGCTCGGCGGCGTGAGCGTCACGGGCTTTGCCATGGCGGTATTCATGTCCAACGCGGGCGGCGCATGGGACAACGCAAAGAAGTACATCGAGTCCGGCCATCACGGCGGCAAGGGCTCGTACCAGCACAAGGCGGCGGTGGTCGGCGATACGGTGGGCGATCCGTTCAAGGACACCTCCGGTCCGTCGCTTAACATCCTCATCAAACTCTGTTCCACGGTCTCCATTGTTTTCTCGGGGTTGGTTCTGTCTTGGAATCTCATATCGCTGCTTTGATTTTGAGGGGAGGAAAACGAAAATGGAACTGAAAAGCTTTGATGAAATGCTTGCCATGGTACCGAAAAAAGGCGGCCCGCGGCGCGTCGTACTGGCCGGCTCCGACGGCGAGAATATGCTCAAGGGCCTGTTCGCGGCGCAGGAGGCGGGATTCGCCCAACCCGTGCTGGTCGGCGACCGCGCCCGTACGATGGCAAAGCTGGAGGAATTAGGGCTGGACAAGGAGCCGTATACGATGGTGGAAACCATGCCCGGGCAGAACGTCGCCTCCGCCGCCATTGATGTCATCCGCTACGGCGAGGGCGATATCCTGATGCGCGGCAACATGCTCGCGCGCGACTTCCTGATGCCGGTTCTCGCCTCGGACACGGGACTGCGCAACGGCAAGCGCATCGTGAGCCATGTGTCGATTGCCTCGATGCCGGACTATCCGAAGCTTTTGGCGCTGGCGGACATGGCCGTCATCATCCGTCCCGACATCAGCAAAAAGCGCGCCATCATCCAGAATACGGTCGAGGCGCTCTCCGCGCTCGGTTATGAGGATCCCAAGCTCGCCATGCTGGCGCTGGTAGAGAAGGGTACTTTTCACATGCAGGACACGGTCGAGGCGCAAAGCCTTGTGTTCGAGCAGCATCGCCGTCCTATCGCAAAGTGCGAACTGTGGGGGCCTATCTCCTACGACCTTATCATGAGCAAGGATGCCGCGCGTCTTAAGAATTACGAGTGCGATTGGTGCGGCGGCGGCTTCGACGGCATTATCGCGCCGGAGCTGACCACGGCGAACACGCTGCTTAAGAGTTGGCTGATTCATGCGAATTGCCGCGTGTGCGGCGCGGTGATGGGCGCAAAGATTCCCATTGCGCTGACCAGCCGTTCTGCCAGCGACCGCGAGGCGTTCCTTTCCGTTGCATTCTGCACCATTCTGGAGCGGCGCAAAAAAGCGGAATGACTGAAAAACAGATTAGCATTTCAGCAGCAAATCTTCTTTATTATCTCCTATGGGGGGAGGTGCCATATACTGGCGCCTTCCCCCGCATTTTTAGGGGAATTGTTCGACCGGCGAAACGCCGGACGTCGAATCGCGCCGTATTTTGGATACTTGGGTGATTGCGCGCCTGAAAAAAGCGGTATATAATTCAAAAATGCGAAAAACGGTCGAAAGCGGGCCGCGATGCAATGAGAGGCGGAGAAAATCATGGACAAGTTGAAACCCGAGCTGTTTTCCACCATGAAAAACTATTCCGGCGAGCAGCTTGCAAAGGACGTTGTTGCCGGCATCATCGTGGCGGTCATCGCGCTCCCGCTGTCGATCGCGCTGGCGATCGCGTCCGGCGTCAGGCCGGAGGCGGGCATCTACACCGCGATCGTCGCGGGCTTTTTGGTGTCGTTTCTGGGCGGCAGCCGCGTGCAGATCGCCGGACCGACCGCCGCGTTCGCGACGATCGTCGCCGGCATCGTGATGAAAGACGGCGTTGAAGGGTTGATGGCGGCAACCATCATGGCGGGTATCCTGCTGGTCTTCATGGGCGTGTTTCGCTTCGGAAACCTGCTCAAATACATTCCGAACACGATCACGACCGGCTTTACCGCGGGCATCGCGGTGACGCTGTTTATCGGGCAGATCAAGGACTTCACGGGCATCGTTTACCAGCACGGTGAAAAGCCGATCGAGACGGCGGAAAAGCTGCGCGCGATCGTTGACAACGCCTCGACGCTCAACGGTTACGCCGTTTTGATCGGGCTTTTAACGCTTGCCATCCTTATCGTCTGGCCTATGTTTTTCGAAAAGATCCCCGCCTCGTTCATCGCGGTCGTGGGAACCGCCGCGCTCGTGAAGCTTCTGGATCTGGACGTCAACACGATCGGCAAGTCCTTTTCCGACATCCGCGCCGGTTTTCCGGCGTTGAGCCTGGACGCCTCCGTGTTTTCACTGGCGACGATCCGCGCACAGCTGAGCAACGCCGTGACCATTGCGGTGCTGGCGGGCATCGAGTCTCTGCTCTCCGCCGTTGTGGCGGACAGCATGATCGGCGCGAAGCATCGCCCGAACATGGAACTGATCGCGCAGGGCGTCGCCAACATCGCCTCCGTCTGCTTCGGCGGCATCCCCGCGACGGGCGCCATCGCGCGGACGGCGGCGAACATCAAAAACGGCGGCCGTACCCCTGTCGCGGGCATGGTGCACTCGGTCACGCTGCTGCTTGTCGTCATGTTTCTGATGCCGTATGCCAAGCTGATCCCGATGCCCTGCATCGCGGCGATCCTGTTCCAGGTGGCGTATAACATGAGCGGCTGGCGCGGATTTTTGAAGCAGCTCAAATCCTCGCCGAAAAGCGACATTTTGGTGCTGCTTGTCACCTTTGCGCTTACCGTGATCTTCGACCTTGTGGTCGCCATTGAAGTTGGCGTGGTGCTCGCGTCGCTGCTGTTCATGCACAAGATGAGCGAGGTCACGCAGGTGGAGGGCTGGCGCGACGCGGACCCCGAAAACGATCCGGACAGCATCGCCTTGCGCGTTCTGCCCGAGCACACGCTTGTGTTCGAGGTCTCCGGCCCCATGTTTTTCGCGACCGCGGGTAAGATTTTGGAGATCTCGCCGCGGGAGGATACCCGTGTCCTCGTGATCCGCATGCGCAGCGTGAACACCATCGACGCTACGGCGATGCACAATCTGGAGCTTTTGCACGAAGACTGTCAGAAGCGCGGCGCGCAGTTGATCCTCTCTCACGTCAACGAGCAGCCGATGCGCGTGATCCGCAAGGCGGGCTTTGACAAAAAGCTCGGCGAGGAGAACTTCTGCGCGCACATCGACGACGCGCTCGCACGCGCCGAACAGATCGTGCGGTAATGCGCGCGGCAAAAAACGAAGATCCGAACCTCATTTGAGGTTCGGATCTTTTTCGATTTATCTGCGCAGATAATCCGACGAGACCGGAAAATTGAAGTAGGTGTCCGGATACGGCTCGTTTTTGAGCGCGAAGTGCCACCACTCGCAATCGATCGGCACGAAGCCGTTGCGCGCCATCACATGCTGCAAAAGCATACGGTTGTTGTACTGCTCCTCGGTGACGCTTCGGCTGTCCGGATGCGACACCTCGCTGAAAAGGTCGAAGGGGCTGCCCATGTCCAGCTCCTTGCCCGTTTTCATGTCCAGCAGCGTCAGGTCGACCGCGCTGCCGCGGCTGTGGCTGGACTGCTTGGCGATATACCCCTTTGCGAAAAGCTCCTGCTTTTCAAGCTCCGGATAGAAGTACGGCTTCATGCGCACGTCCTGATCCTCGATGCCCCAGAGGACGAAGTGCTTGACCGCGCAGGCGGGACGGTAGGCGTCGAACACCTTGAGACGGTAGCCCTGCACGATCATCTCGCTTGCGACGGATTTGAGCGCGCGCGCCGCCTCGACCGTCAGCAGCGCGCACGGCTCCTCGTAGCCGTCGATGCGCTCGCCGATGAAATTGTACGTGGAATAGTAGCGGAGCTCCTGCACGATATGCGGCACGTAGTCCGCGAGCAGCACGAATCCGGACGGGTCCATCGTCACGTCGTTTTTGTTTTCGCTTCGCATCGCGTTACCCTCCCGCTTTACGTCCGGCGCAGGCGGTATCACGCTGCCTTTTTCGCGCCGAGATACGTCACGTTCGGACCGTAGATGGTCGTCCAGTCGTTTTTCATGGAGATCGGCACCCAATCGAACTGCTTGCAGAGGTCGAACATCTTCTGCGCTTTGCTCTCGCTGCCGTTTTCGCGGGCAAGGTCGTCGCAGCAGAGCATAAACGCGAGGCTCTTATAGGGGTTGTTGCTCGCCACGTATTCCGCCATGCTGGAATCGCCCGTGGAGTTGCCGAACGAGAGCACCGGCTGCTGCCCGATCTCCTGCATGATGACAGAGACCTTGTTCATCTTGAGGTTCTTGATAAGGAATTCTCCGCCGAGGACCAGCTTGTCGTTGTCGCTGAAAACGTAGTTCAAGCCGTCCTTATCGCCCTGCCCGCTGGCGACGATCGTCTCGTCGGAGCCGATGATCTGGCGGTTGGGGATATGCAGCGGCGAGCCGTCCGCGATGCCGCGCACGATCAGACGGTCGGTGCCGCTGACGACGTAGACCGTGAAATCGTTCGCCTGCAAATAATCCACGACCTCCAGCATCGGAAGATACCACCCGTCACCGCGCAGCATGCCCTCGTAGCTCGGCATCGGCTGCTTTTTGAACTCCTGAATGTAGGCGTTGAATTCGGCGACCGTCATGCCAGCGAACGCGGAGGCGACCGCCTTGCCGTGGTCGATCTCAAGGCCGGAGAAGGATTTTCCGGTCTCGTTCTGTTCCCTGATCTTGTTCGCGACCTCTTTTTCAAAGTCGGAGGCTTTATCCTTGTAGTTTGGGTCCTCCAGCACGCGGTACTTGAGGAGCGTATAGTCGAAATAGTTGGGGTCGGTCTCGCAGAAGAGCGTGCCGTCGAGGTCGAACACCGCGATGCGGTCTTTGACGGGGATGTAGTCCGCGGAGCCTTCTTCGGTGATCGCTTCCATGTAGCGCACCAGCGCGTCCTTTGCCGCCGCGCCGTCCGTCCAGAGCGAGAGGGGAGCGCGCAGGGCGTCCATGCGCTCCAGCGCCCGCGCCAGCTCCGCGGGCGCGACGGTTCCCCACGCGTCCAGCCGACCGTCGGATCGTTCACTCAAAACGTCGTTGCCGACCGCCCATTGCAGCGCGCTCACGGCCCAGCCGGACATATCGCTGTGAACGAGAACGTGCGAGTTTTTGATCGTCGAAACGTCCATGCCGAGGTGCTTTGCGTAGCGGTAGAGCATCACGGCAAGCTGCTCGCGCGTGACGGCGGCTTCGCCGCGGAGCAGTCCGTTTTCGTCGCCGTTCACGACGCCCGCGCCCTTCGCCCAGACGGCGGCGTCGGCATAGGCCGTGCCCGCCGCGTCCGGAAACGCGACGGATTGGATCACCATGGGCGCGCCCTCGCGCTCGTAGAGCGCCTGGAGCGCTTCGCCGCGACGGACGGGAGCGTTTCCGTTCGCCGCGAAAACGGCGGACGACAGCAGCAGGGCAAACACGAGAAGAAACGCCGACAGTTTTCTGCGGATACGCATGGGGACACTCCACCTTTCATATAGTTATCATTTTTTGGCTCGAACGGCCTTGCTTATGAGGAACGTGCTTCCAACGCTTTTTGCCAGCCCGGCTTCCCATCATCTTCCGCCGGTTCTTCGCGATGCGACTCCAGAAACGCCTCGAACGCTTCGCCAAACCGGTCGATCTCCTCGCCGATGCCCTCAAGCGTCTGCCTGCACACCACCGCGCCGATGATGCTGAGATAGGCCGCGCGGAACACCGCCTCCCGGCTTGCGTCATCCTCGCCGCCATGGTCCTCGACGGACCTGCTTGCGACGTTGATGTATTTCTTGATCAGGCCGAGCCGCTCGGCGACCAGAGAGTCCGGCACCCCGCCTTTCAACGCCGCCTTTGAGAACCCTGACGTGACCTCGTGGGCGGTCTGCTCGGATTTTCCGGGCAGCGCAAACATGCTCGTGAGCTGGCAGGCCAGGGCGTAACCGCCGTAAAACGCCTGCTCGCGGATCTTTCTGCCGATGCCGGACGGGAAAACCTTCGCGTTGTGGGCGAGCGACGCGCAAAACGCAAAGGCAAGGTCCGAAAGGACGGCGCCCCTTGTCGTGTCGTAACCGGGAAACGGAGTATCAAACAGATTTTGATACAACGTTTTCTCAAAATCGCTCGAAAAAAGACCCATACTGACCTCCTGCGCCGGATTTACCAGCCGTACATATCTTACCACTTTCTATTCTACCGCGCCTCTCTCAAAAAAGCAATCGTTTGCTTCTCCCTTTTATTCCGCCGCGGCCGGAGACCGCCGCCGCGCGTCGTGCCGAGAACCTTGAAAAAAGAAGCGGAACGTTATATAATAATGCCATCCGTGATCATAAAGGATTGAGAGGTTTCCGCCATGCTCCACAAAGCCATGCAGAACCGCTGGACGCGGCTTGTGCTCGCCGTGATCGGCACCTTTATCAACAGCTTCGGTCTGAACTACTTTATCGTGCCCATGAGCCTGTACGGCGGCGGCGTCACCGGCGTGTGCCAGCTGGTGCGCACGATGCTTGAGCGCGTGATCGAGCTGCCCGCGGGCATAGATTTCGCCGGTATTTTGTATCTGATCGTCAACATCCCGATCCTTGTTTTGGCGTGGCGCTCGCTGGGGCGCGCCATCGCGCTGCGCACGATCATCTGCACGCTCTCCTCTTCGCTGTTCCTCAGTATCCTCACCGCGCCTGCGACGCCGATCATGGAGGAGCGGCTCGCGTCCTGCCTGGTCGGCGGTATCCTCTGCGGCTTCGGCCTCGGGCTGACGCTGACCTGCGGCGGCACGAGCGGCGGACTCGACGTGGTGG
>CAMVGI010000069.1 GCA_947166955.1 uncultured Clostridia bacterium
GGATTGATGTACTTCCTCTACAGCATCACCTACACCATGCACGACATCTCCTATTGGGGCATGGTTCCGGCGCTGAGCTCCAACGCCGACACGCGCAACAAATACACCTCGATGGCGACGCTCTGCGCCGGTATCGGCGGCGTGCTCGCGGCGTCGTTCATCCCGATGTTCACCGCGGGCGGCAACGCCATCGGCGGCAACGCCGTGACCGCTTACGGACGCGTCGCGCTGCTGTTCGCCATCCTCGCGCCCGCGTTCCTCGCCTTCACGGTCTTCGGCGTCACCGAACAGCGCGACTACAACGCCGACCCCGTGCCGCCGGTGAGCTTCAAGAAGATCGTCGGCACCTTCACCGGCAACGACCAGCTCATGTGGATCGCGCTCATCTTTCTGCTGCAGGAGGTCGGCAACGGCATCGTGATGGCGGGCGTCGGCCAGACGTACATCTACGTCGAGTTCGGCTACGAGGGTGTGTTCTTCACCGTGTTCCAGATGCTCGGCATGGCGGTCACGGCGTTTTTGATGGTGTTCTACCCCGCCATCTCCCGCAAAACGCCGCGCAAAAAACTCATGCACGTGTTGATGCTCATTTCCGCGGTGGGCTACGCGGTCATGCTCCTGCCCGGTCTTACGATGGCGACCGGCTCCGCCGCGGTCGCGGGGCTGGACGTCAAGTTCCTGCTCATCACGCTCGGCTACATGATGGCGAACTTCGGGCAGTACGGCTTCTACCTCATCATGATGATTTCCATCATGAACACGGTCGAGTACAACGAGTACAAGCACGGCACGCGCGACGAGGGCATCATCTCCTCCCTGCGCCCGTTCCTCACCAAGCTCGCCTCGGCGCTGACCATCGAGATCGCGAAAATCGCCTATGTCGCCTTCCACATCATCGACTACACCAACGGCATCGCGCGTCTGGAGCAGGACGCGAGCGCCGGAAAGATCACCTCCGAGGAAAAGGCGGCGCAGATCACGCAGCTCCTCGCGGGCGTGCAGTCCGGACAGTCCCTCGGGCTGCTGCTGGTGATGACGCTGCTGCCCTGCGCGCTGATGTTCGCCTCCTACGTTCTCTATCAGCGCCACTACAAGCTCGACGAGGCGGAGTACAGCCGCATCTGCGCCGAGCTGGAAGCCCGCAAGGCGTAAGCGCGATACGAAAACGGAATGTGAAAAGCCCTGCGGTTTATTCCGCAGGGCTTCTTCTGTCTTCCGTTTTTCTTCGCACGCCCTCGTGGCGGCGGTCGATGCCGTTTTCCGCGTAATACTTTGTCTTTTCCTCGTACATCCGCTTATCCGCCGCCTTGGCAAGCTCGAAGATCGGTTCCTCCGGAAACTCCTCCGCGCGGATAAAGCCGCAGGCCATCGTCAACTTCTGCTCATGGCGCTCCGACCAGCCCGCCTCTTCCCGTTCCAGGTCGCTGCGGATCGCCTCCATCTGCCGCGCGTCGCAGAAGATGATCGCGGCAAATTCGTCGCCGCCGATGCGATAGAGCTTTCCGTAGTTGCCGAGGCACCGACGCAGGCATTGTGCCGCGCCGATGATCAGTTCGTCGCCCGCCTTGTGGCCGTAGGTGTCGTTCGTCGCCTTCAGCCCGTTGAGGTCGACGGAGACGTAGACCGCATTCTGCTCATAGGGCGGCGCGCCCTGCCCGCTCATGTCGTTTTCGTAGGCGCGGCGGTTGAGAAAGCCCGTCATCGCGTCGGTATTGGCGTTGCGCTGCTCCTCCAGCAGCTTCCGTGTCATCCGGCGCACGACCAGCACGATGACCGCCGCCGCGAGCAGCAGATAGGCGAACACCGAGATCACCACGGTCGGGATGCTCTTATTGACCATCGCGCGCTCCTGCGCGATCACGATCGTATAACCGTCCAGTTCGGACGCCGAGCAGTATGCGCGCTTGCGCCCCACCGTCGTCTCAAAATCGTACACGTCGCTCAGATCCGCGCTTCCGAGGTCGATGCCGGCTTCCGTCAGCGTCGTGTCGATGCGCCGCGGATTGGTTGCGCCGAGGATCCTGCCGCTCGCCCCGTCGGCGACCATCATTTCGATCCCCTCGTAGACGGGCATGGCGGCGACGACCTCCGAGATCTCGTTCGAGCGCAGCTCCTCCAGTAGTCTGCGCGGCTCGATGCCGATCTGTATCATCCGCTCTCCGCTGTCGTTCCAGCAGATCGCGTACATCATCGACTTGCCCTCGGCGGTGTTCGGGGTCACGTCCTGACACATCGACAGCGCCTTGTTCTCCAGCATCGGCTTGAAAAACGCCATCTGCTCGCCGGAATCAAACGTATAGCCGTAATACGGCGGCACCGTTCCGGCGTAGATCGTCCCGCCCGGAGTAAAGAGATGGATCTCGTCGATGGACATGAGCGTGGCGATACGGATCAGCTCCGCGATGTCGGTCTCGACCTTCGGGTTCTTGTCGATGATATAGGACACCGCCTTCGCCTTGGAGATATACTCCTCCTTGAGCGAGTCGATGAGCGCCTGTTCCTTCTTCTCGTTGGTCGTAAGCACGCTTTTGACCTGATCGATCAGCACGGTCGCGGTCTGGTACGCCTGCTCGCGCGTGTTCGTAAGCAGGCCGACGTACTCAAGGCCGAGCAGCAGCGTGATGGCAACGCCGATGACCGCCGCCAGAAAAGCCCGCATATTCAGATGGGAAGCTTGCCCGTCCTCGTTCAAAGGAACCCCTCCTACCAGCGAAGCGTTTCATGCTCCGGATTCGCGTCAGTCTTTCTTTTCCGCGCCGCGGAGAGCGGCGATCTCCGCCATGATCGCCTTTTCGTTATACAGCAGGAAAATGCACACGCCGGTCAGGCACGCGACCGTCGCAACCACGGCGGCGGTGCGGTACGGCCCCTGAATTGCCTTTTGCAGCTCCGGCGTCAGCGTCTCCACGCCGCTCAAGTCCGTGTGCGTCTTGACGATCGTGACCGCCGCGGCGGTGATGGAGGTGTAGATCAGCATGCTCAGCGCCTGTCCCATCTTCATGGCAAACGTGCGCGCGGCGAAGAACATGCCGCTGCGGTCCTCGCCGGTCTGAAGGGTGTTCAGCTCCGAGACGTCCGCCACGCACGCCTGCGGCAGAATGCCGAGAATCGCCATGGGAACGCCCGCGCACACGGCGATGATAACGCCCCAGACCATGCCCGTGCCGCAAAGCGAGGTCAGCAGGAACACGAACGCGTAGGTAAAGAAGCCCACAACGATGATGCGCTTCTTGCCGAACTTCGGCGCAAGCTTGTTGACCACGGGATAAAGGCACAGCGACACCACCGTCATCAGCACGGTCAAAAGGAACGTGTTGTCCGACGGAATGAGCATGAGCCGCGTCTCAAAGTCCGCAAGCCCCGTCTGGAACAGCGTGACGGCGAAGAAGTAGATCACGTCCGCGTAGACGAAGCGGCGGAACTGCTTGTTCTGATAGGTCTTCAACAGCGAGGAAAACACCGGCGACTCGACGGGCTTGCCCTCGATGTAGTCGCGTTCCTTGATCCCGAACGCCGGCACGAGCATCGCAGCGGCGGCGAGCGCGCACATCGCGCCGATGGAGACGCGGATGGCGTTCTCCTGACTGCCCGCCGCGCCCTCCAGCATCCCCGCGAGCGAGGGGATCAGCGTCGCGACCGAGAAGCCCGCGATGTAGGTGAACGAAATATAGGTCGAAACGTTGATGCGGTGCTCCTGCGTGTCGCCCAGCTCCGCGATAAGCGCGTTGTAGGGCGTGCAGTAGATGGTCATGAACAGATAAAAGAGCATCAGCAGCGCAAACATCAGCGCGTTGTTCGCGCCGACGGACGCCGTCTGCGGCACGGCGAACACCGCGACGGTGATGGCGGCGAACGGCACGGCGATCGCCTTCATGAACGGGATGCGCCGTCCGCCCTTGTAGGCGGAACGGTCCGACCAACTCGCGACAAGCGGGTCCGTCACCGCGTCAAAGAGCCGCCCGACCGCGGTGATGAGGCCGAAGAGCGTGACGGAGGCAAAAATCGGGCTTTGCGTGATGAACTGCCCGAAGATGCCGTTGGTCGCGCCCGGCGTGTGGACGCCGGTGTAGAGGTGGACGAGCCACGTCGAGATGATGCCGGAGAGCAGGCTCCAGCCGAACTGCCCCACCGCGAAGATCCACAGCAGCTTGTTGGTGATGGGCTTTTTGGGCGTGAAGGTGTTCGCCATATCGTTCTCCTTCTGATTACGATTTGTTATAATTTCGACGGTTATCGCTATTTGTTTTCGTTTTTCAGCCCCATCGCAAGCTTTACGACGTTGTACGCGCCGTCGTAGACGCCGGCGGTCTTGTTGACGAGGATGGCCTTGATCATCTCCGTGAAGATCGTCTCCTCGCCGAGCAGCAGGTCGAGCATTTGCAGGGTGTGGGGAATATCCTCGCATTCCAGCGTCCCGTCGCCCATCTCGGCGGAATGGATGGCGCCCCAGCGCTCGTGCCCGCCGATGCGCTTTAAGAACAGTTTCGGCACGGGGTAGAACGCCAGCTCGCTCGGCTTGGTCGCCAGCACGTCGCACGAGCGCATCAGAAGGTTGGTGCAGTACACCGCCTCGAAGATGTTTTTGTGGTAGAAGGCGTGAACCCCTTCCACTTTACCGTCCACTGCCTGGGCGGCAAAGCGGGTGGTCTCCGGCCAATTGTCAAAGTGCTCGGTCGAAAGCGCGGCAAGCCCGTCGACCTGTTTGCACAGCTCGTCCCAAACCTTGCGGTAGTCGCCGACGTTGACGTAGAGCGCGGCGCGCTTCTCGCGCACGGCGGGCAGCAGGTGGGCGATGACGGCGGCAAACAGCTCGCGCTGCGCGCCCGCGCCGCCGATGGTGAGCAGGAAGCGCATCGGCTCGCCGTTTTTCTTGCGGGCGAGCCGCGCCTCGCAGTCGTGCTCAAGGTTCGCGACCAGCTCGTGGTCGATATAGTGCCCCGTGTAAACGAGGCTGTCCGCGGGCATGGGGTTGAGCACCTCCCTGCCGCGCATACCGTTCAAAATGCGGTAGCCCATGTAGGATTGATGCGTCTGGATGGTGTGGACGCCGCCTTCGGCAAGGTGGAGCGCCATCGGCCAGTTGTCGGGGATGGCGTTGACGACGTGCTTCATCCCCGCGTGCAGCGCCGCCTGCGCGGGCCAGACATGTGTGCCGATGACGGGGATGTCCTTCGGCACGTTCGCAAACACCGCCGCCATCAGTTCCGCGTTTTTTTGGTCGGAGGCGTTGTAGGTAAGGCGGCGGAAGCCCTCATAGTTCACCGGCTCCCACACGAACTTGTTGAAAAGGTAAAACCTCTGCGACAGGCGCGAGCCGAGGGAATAGAGGTCGTTCTGCGCGCCGATGACCTTGGTGCAGGTCGTATCGGGGTAGGAGTTGAGATCCATCCAGTAGGGCGTATAGCCCAGCGCGTGCGCGGCCGAGGCCATCGCGATGGAGATGCGGTAGTGGCCGAAGCCCATGCGGATGTTGCCGACGATGACGCCCTTTTCCGTATCGAACGCCGTATCGCCCGTCCCCTCGGCGACGCGGATATCACGCACGCCGAGCGGCGCGAAAAGGCAGGCGTTGTCCACCAGCTTCGCGGGATAGTTCGCGTCGCTGTCGTCGCCGTACTTGCGTACGTACTTCGCCTTGGACTTGAGCGCCTTGGCATAGTCCTTCTGCGAAATGGTGTTGCCGAAAATGCTCCTCGATCTGTCCTGCATCACGCTTCTCCTTCCTTTTCCCGTTCGACGGTAAACGCGATACGCACGCTCTCCGCGCCCGCGAGCGCAAGCGTCAGCGCCGCGTTCCCCGTTAAGCCTTTCGTCTTTACATACGTCCCGCCGAGACCGCCGCGCAGCATCGCGCACGTCGGACCGATCACCTCGATGGGGCCTTCCGTTTCCAACTGCACGCTCTCCTGCGCGAACGGCAGCACGTTGCCGTTTTCGTCGGTCAGTGCGAGCCGGATCGCCGCAACGTCGTAGGTCGCGCCCTCGACGAGCGCCGTATGCGACGCGTCCGCGCGCAGCACGCGCTTCGCCGCGGGGCTTTTGACCACGGAGGCGACCACCTCGCCGCCCTTCAGCGCGTCGAAGCGGAACCGCACCGCCGCGCCGCCCCATGATACGACGTACTTTCCGTAGAGCTTGTAGGCGTCCTCGAAGCTCATGCGGTACTTCGCCATCAGCACGCCTGCCTTTGCCATGATCTCCGGCGAAAGGTGGTTCATGCCGAAGCGCGAGGCGTAGTTGAGGATATCGGCAACGTATTTCGCCTGCGTGGGCGTGAAGTTCTCGCCGCGCGCGACCTCGTCGCCGAGAAAGTCGTCGATCTCGATGGGCGGACGCGTCATGTGCTTGTACGGCGAATCCTTATGCGTATAGCTGCGGATGTAGCGGTCGTCCTTGTAGAGCCGCACCTCGTCGGCGTTGGTAAACACGAACACGCGCCCGCGGTTCGAGGCGGGATGCTCGCCGATGTCGAACGACGAGCTGACCGAAAGCAGCGGCGTCTCGTCCTGCCGCGCGGCATACACGTCGGCGGCGAGCTTTTTGTTGCGGAACATGTCCAGCACGCCGTGGTAGCAGATGCGGTCGCCGCTGCCAAAGTCGCGGTGGGTGTTGTAATCCGCCATGCACCAGCCGAACGCGCCCGCGACGTCGTCCTGCGCGGCAACTGCGTCGAGCACGTTCGCGTGGCGAAGCGCGTGCTCCAGGCGGTGCTCCTCGCTGTCGTAGGTCTTGGTCGGGAACATGTGCCCGTTGTACTCGCTCACGAGATACGCTTTTTCCACGTCGGGCGTCACGTCGCGTTTCCTCTCGCAGCCCTTCGTTTTGCCGTCGTGGATAAAGTCGTTGTAGGTGTACACGTCCTCCAGCAGACTGCTCTTTTTGAAGCAGCGCACGCCGCCGGTCGGACGCGTCGGGTCGAGCGCGCGCGCCGCCGCGTTCGTGCGCTCGTAAAGTTTGTCGTCGTCCACTGCGTCGTTGATGCGCACGCCCCAGAGGATGACCGACGGGGGGTTGCGGTACTGCCG
>CAMVGI010000070.1 GCA_947166955.1 uncultured Clostridia bacterium
CTCCAAATCGGCCATGTTCATCGGCGTGAGCAGGCCGAAATCGTCCTGCCCGAAGTAGCAGGCGATGCCGCCGTCGTTCTGCTCCATTTTCGAAAGCGCCGCGCCGATCTGCGCGAGCAGCATGTCGCCGTGCTTGCGGCCGTACCATTCGTTGAACAGCTTGAAATGCTCCAGATCGAGCGCGACCATGCACCAGCCCTCGGGATGCTCCTTGAGCAGCGCGCGGGCATGGTCGAAAAACGCCTCCTCCACCAGAAGGCCCGTCAGCTCGTTGCGGTAGGCGCAGCGGTCCGGCGTATTCCGTTCCTCTTTCTCGACCTGCGCCTCGATATCAAAGATGAAGCTGTAATACACGCCGTCCGGCATGCCGTTCTGCTCGCCGCCGACGGTGACCTGCTCCACCCAGCACCAGCCGCCGCCGAGCAGCTTGTAGCGGAACCGCGCGCTGATCTTGCCGCCCGCCGCCTCGACGCGTTCCTTGAGCGTCGCGGGGTCGGTCTCGCGCAGATAAAGTTCCAGATCGTCGGGATGCACCATGTTTTCCGCGGAGTAGCGCCGGATGTCGCGGATGCTGGCGTCGATCACGGGCACGAAATACTTGCCCTCCACATGGCGCAGGTTGTGCATGCGGCCGTGGACAAAGTCCAGCTCCACCAGCTCGTCGAACTGGGACATCATCAGGTCGACGATCAGCGAAGCCGGCTGTTCTCCGTTCCGGTCGGGTTTCAGCCGTTCCTCCGTTTTTTCTTTCTTGCTCTTCGCCGCCATCCGTCGCCCTCCCCTGCGTCCGATTCGGGAAAACGCTTCCTGATTCTCTCTCCCGCGCACCCGTACTGTCAGTGTATCATATCTCCCTTGGGGTTGCAACAAAAAAACGGAACGGACGCTCCTCCGTTCCGTTTTTTTCTCATGCGCGTTTCTTGCCGAGATACGCTTCCTTGACGCTCTCGTTCGCGAGCAGCTCCGCGCCGGTGCCGCTCATCGTGATGCGGCCCGTTTCCAGCACGTAGGCGAGGTCGGCGGTCTTGAGCGCCATGTTGGCGTTCTGCTCGATGAGCAGGATCGTTACGCCCTGGCGGTTGATCTCGCGGATGATCTCGAAGATGCCCTGCACCACCAGCGGCGCGAGGCCGAGGGAGGGTTCGTCCATCATCAGCACCTTCGGGCGCGACATCAACCCGCGCCCCACCGCGAGCATCTGCTGCTCGCCGCCGGAGAGCGTGCCCGCAAGCTGCCACGAACGCTCCTTGAGGCGCGGGAACAGCTCGTAGACCCACTCGACGTCCTTCTCGATGCCGTCCTTGTCGTTTCGCAGATACGCGCCGATCTTGAGGTTTTCCAGCACCGACAGGTTCGCGAACACGCGCCTGCCCTCCGGCACCTGCGCGATGCCCGCCTCCAGCACCTGGTTGATGGGCTTGCCGAGCAGTTCGGTTCCGTCGTAGGTGATCGAGCCGGCCAACGCTTTCACCAAGCCGGAAATCGTGCGCAGCGTCGTGGATTTGCCCGCGCCGTTCGCGCCGATAAGCGTAACGATCTTGCCGTCCGGCACTTCGAGGTCGATGCCGCGCAACGCCTGAATACCGCCGTAGGCGACCTGAAGGTTTTCGATTTTAAGCATCCTCTTCCACCCCCAGATACGCGTCGATCACGCGCGGATTGCTCTGGATCTCCTGCGGCGTGCCGCTTGCGATCAGTTTGCCGAAGTCGATGACGTAGATGCGGTCGGAGATGTCCATGACGAGGTCCATGTGGTGCTCGATGAGCAGGATCGTCATATGAAACTCGCTGCGGATGCGCCCGATGAACGCCGTCAGCTCGGCGGTCTCCTGCGGGTTCATGCCCGCCGCCGGCTCGTCGAGCATCAAAAGCTTCGGCTTCGTCGCGAGCGCGCGCGCGATCTCCAGACGGCGCTGCTTGCCGTAGGGCAGGCTCGTCGCCAGCTCGTCCTGCACGTCCTCGAGGTCCACAATCTTAAGAAGCTCCAGCACCTCCTCGCGCTGTTTTTCCTCCTCGGCGCGGTTGCCGCGGAATGTGGCGGAGAAGAAGTTGCTCGTGCGGAGCATATGCTTGGCGATGAGTACGTTGTCGAACACGCTCTGTGTCTTCCAAAGGCGGATGTTCTGGAACGTACGCGCCATGCCAAGCGCCGTGAGTTTGTCCGGCGTAGGGCTCAGCACCGGCTCGCTTGCGAATTTCTCCGCGTCGGAGCCTTTGTACTGCTTTTTCATCTTGCCCTGCGGATGGTTGCGCACAACGGGCGCGCCCAGAAAGCTCACCTGTCCGTTCGTCGGCTCATAGACGCCCGTAACGGTGTTGAACGCCGTGGTCTTGCCCGCGCCGTTCGGTCCGATGAGCGCGACGATCTCGCCCTCGTTCACCTCCATTGAGAGGTCGTCGACCGCGACGACGCCGCCGAACTGCATCGTGATATTGTCGAGGCGCAGGACGCACGTTTTCTCACTCATGATCCGGCGCCTCCTTTGTTTCGGACTTTTTTCCCCGCTTGCGGCGCAGTCCGCCGAGCACCTCGGGCAGCTCCTTGTCGCCCATGATGCCCTTGCGGAAGAACAGCACGACGATCATGATGATGACCGAGAACACGACGAGGCGGAACCCGTTGCGGAACACGCCCGGCGCGTTGATGCCGAGGAACGTGCCGGAGTCGAGGCCGCGCAGCCACCACTCGGACGCGGAGATGAACAGCATCGCGCCGATGACCGAGCCGGAGATCGAGCCGATGCCGCCGAGCACGACCATGAGCAGTATCTCATAGGTCATGGCGGACTTGAAGTTGTTCGCCTGCGCGATGGAGAGCACCATCGCCATCGTCGCGCCGGAAACGCCCGCGAAGAAGCAGCTCGTGCAGAACGCGAGCATCTTGTGCTTGGCGAGGTTGATGCCCATGGCCTCGGCGGCGACCTCGTCGTCGCGGATGGCCTTGAACGCGCGGCCGTAGGTGGAATTCACCAGCAGCACGATGATCGTGATGCACACCGTTGCGATCAGCACCGGCACAAAGGTCGAAAGCACCAGCGTCGTGCCGCCCAGCTCAAGCTTGAACGTCGAGCAGCGCGCAAAGTTCTTGAGAAGATTCGAGCCGTTCGTGACAGGGCCAAGCTTCTTCCATTGGAAGATGGCGCGGATGATCTCCGCGAAACCGAGCGTCGCGATCGCAAGATAGTCGCTCTTGAGACGCAGCACGGGCAGACCGATGAGGTACGCGAAGGCCGCCGCGACCAATCCCGCGAGCAGCACGGAAAGCAGTACGCCGAGCGCCGTGCCGAAGCCGCCGAGCGCGTTCCCGAGCGCCTCGGGGAACGAGATGCGCACCGCGGCGTCAAAGTACTGATACACGGTGTCGCGCGCGGAGGACGGGATGGAAAAGATGGCGTAGGTGTACGCGCCGATGAGCATAAAGCCCGCGTGGCCGAGGGAGAAAAGCCCCGTAAAGCCGTTCAAAAGGTTCATCGACACGGCGGCAAGCGCGTAGACCGCGCTCTTTTGCAGCACCGTGAGCAGCATATACGCCTTGCTGGTCGGCGCGATGACCTGATCGAGCACCAGCACCAGCGCGAGGAAGACCAGCACCGCGACGAGGGAGATGAGGTTCTTTCGCCGCGTTTCCTGTTTGTCGATCATGCTTCCTTCCCCCCTCTCAAACCTTGTCCGTCGCCTTCTCGCCGAACAGTCCGGTCGGCTTGAAGACGAGAATGACGATGAGGAGCACGAAGGTCACGGCGTCGGAGAAGGTCGAAAAGTCGATCTGCTCCGCGATCACGCCGTGCGTGATAAGAATGGTATCGAGGCCCTTGATGATGCTCTCGGAAATACCGATGATAAACGCGCCGACGACCGCGCCGGGAATCGAACCGATGCCGCCGAACACCGCCGCGACGAACGCCTTGAGGCCGGGCATGGCGCCGGATGTCGGCACGATGCCGGGATAGTTCGAGAAGAACAGCAGCGAACCGATTGCCGCGAGAAACGTGCCGATCACGAACGTCGCGGAAATGACGCTGTTGATGCGAATGCCCATCAGCTGCGCCGTCTCGAAGTCCTGGGACACGGCGCGCATCGCCATGCCGATCTTCGTGTGATTGATGAGGTACACCAGCGCGAACACCAGCGCCACCGTGAGGAACGGCGTGATGATCGTCACGCGCGTCGTCGTCGCGCCGAAGACCGTGATCTTGTCCGAGATCCACGGGATCTCGGGGTAGTTCTTGTTCAGTCCGCCCGTCACATACAGCGCGAGGTTCTGCAGCAGATAGCTCACGCCGATGGCAGAGATCATCACCGACATGCGCGGCGCGGTGCGCAGCGGCTTGTACGCCACGCGCTCGATGGTAAAGCCGAGCAGCACCGTCAGTAGGATCATCAGCGGGATCGCCGCGTAAAGCGGCATCGACGCCGCAAAATAAACCATCATCAAACCCGCGACCATAAACACGTCGCCGTGGGCAAAGTTGATGAGGCGCAGGATGCCGTAGACCATCGTATAGCCCACGGCGATCAGGGCATATTGGCCGCCCACCGAGATTCCCGAAAGGAGATACGGCAGGACGGTATTCCATAAGCTCACGAGGGTTTGCCCCCTTCCTAAAATTGCAGGTCTCCGTTCAAGGGAACCGGCGGGAGCTAGGCTCCCGCCGGCCCGAAAAATCAGTTTCGCTCGATCAGCTGACCGTGGCGACGGTGACGAAGTCCCAGACGCCGGTGGTGGTGTTGCACTCCTTGACGAACGCGCTGTCGCGCTTGGCGTCGCCAATCTCGTCGAAGGCAATGGCGCCGGTCACGCCGGTGTAGTTGAGGCTCGGCAGGACCTTGAGCACGTCGGCGGGGCTGGTGGAGCCGGCGGCCTTGAGCGCCTCAAGCGCCACGTAGTAGGCGTCGTAGCCCATGGCGGTGACCGCCGCGAGCTCGTCGTTGCCGCCGTTGTTCGCCTTGGCGGTGGCGTCGCCGTTGATCCACGCCTTGACACCGGCGTCGAAGTTGGCGTCCGCGCCCTCCTGATAGAAGGTCGTCACGCAGATCTTGAGGTCGGTGCCCTTGGCAGCCTCAAGGATGACGTTGGAATCCCACGTATCGCCCGCGAGGATCGGCATGCCGAGGCTCTGCGCGTTCGCCTTGGCAATGATCTGCGCCGCCGCCTCGGTGGAGACCGGGGAGAAGAACACGTCGCAGCCCTGGTTCTGGGCGTTGGTGATATAGGTCGAGTAGTCGCTCGTGCCCTCGGGGAAGGTCTCCTGAACGCAGTTGCCCGCGCCGAACGCCTGCACGAAGTAGTTCACAAGGCCGCCGGAATAGTCGTCGCCCTGCTTGCTCAGGCAGTACGCCTTAGAAGCGCCGAGCTGGTTCTTGGCGAAGTTCGCCAGCACCGTGCCCTGGAACGGATCGAGGAAGCAGATGCGGAAATACACGTCGCAGCCGGAGGTGACCTGCGGGTTGGTGCAGGTCACGCCGATGGCGGGCACACCCGCCGCCTTGAAGGTGTCGCCCGCGGCGATGGACACGCCGGAGCCGTAGGAGCCGAGCACCAGGGAAACGCCGCCGGAAATCAGCGTCTGCGCCGCGGTCGGCGCCTTGTCGTTCGAGGACGCGTTGTCCGCGTAGACCAGCTCGACCTTGTAGGTCTTGCCGCCGATGTCGACGGTCGGGGTCACGGTGTTGGCATACTGCATGCCGAGGATCTCCTGCTTGCCGCCGGCGCCGTTGTCGCCGGACTGGGGCTCAAACACACCGATCTTCACAACGTCGCCGGAGCCGCCGCCGGATTTCCCGCCGCACGCAGCCAGCGCGCATACCATCGCGATTGCAAGGACAAGTGCGAAAAGCTTCTTCATGTTTCATACCCTCCTCAAAATTTCGCAGCCGCTTATTACAATATTATAAAATGTAATAAGCCTTTGCAATTGGGTTCATTTTAGCGCACGAAAGCGGCGCTGACAAGGGGCAAAACATCCATATTTTTTCCCTCCGGCATGCCCCGCTGTCCTTGTAGGAAAGCCGAAATGTCCGCTCGTCGCGGATTTTTGCGTTCTTTCTTGTGATAAAGCGCGAAATCGCGTCCGTCGCTCGCGGACATCGTGTCCGTCATTCTGCACAAACGGAACTCGCGCATGCGGTTCGCGGGATATGGAGGGGCGATACGGCGGCGCGGCGCGGGCCGCCCTTTCCGAAACGAACGACCGCCCTTGAAAAAAGGCGAAATTGCGCGTATAATGACAGTATCGTGAAACGGGTGGTGAAAAACATGAACGAAAGCAATAACGCGCCGGCTTCCGCCGCCAAAAAGTCCGGCATTTCCGTAAAGGCCGTCGCAATTCCCGCCGTGATCGTCATTTTGATCCTGCACCTCGCGATCATCGGCAACACGGCCCGCATCAATCGCACGGGAGACGGCATCGCCGACATCATGGAAAGCGATTTCGCCTTCACGCAGATCGTCAAGACACTGCAAAGCTCCGCCGACCTGCTCTCCGACAAGTCGCGCCTGTTCGTGAACACCGGAGACTCCGGATACCTGAACGGCTACTTTGCGGAAATGCGCGGGCTGGAAGCACGTGACGCCTCCATTCGGGAAACGCTCGCCCAATACCGGTTCGACGAGGCGGAGGAGTATCTCCGTCTGGCAATCCAATCCGCGCAGATCCGCGCGCAGCTGGAGTACCGCGCCATGCGCCTTTACGCGGATGCGGCAGCGCTCGATCTGAACCGCTATCCCGAGCTCGGCGAGGCGCCCCTCACCGATGCGGAGCGCGCGCTTTCCACGGAGCGGAAGCGTCAGGCCGCCTCCGATCTGCTGGTCGGCGCAGAGTATCTGCAGGCAAAGGCGCAGTCCACCGAATACGTCGACCGCGCCGTACAGTCCGTGTCCGACGCCGTGGAGCAGAGCGTCGCGCAGCAGTATCGGCTGCTGCGGCAGTATCAGCGTTTGCAGTGGGTGATGGTGGCCGCCGTCATCGCGATCCTCGCCGTCCTCTGCATCGCCGCGGGCT
>CAMVGI010000071.1 GCA_947166955.1 uncultured Clostridia bacterium
GATACAGTTTCCTGTAGTCCAGTTCCTCAAGCTGTGCGCTTGCCAGCCGGACGGGTGCGTTCTCCGGTAATATTTTTTCGTGATCCAGGGCAAGTA
This sequence comes from uncultured Clostridia bacterium, assembly GCA_947166955.1. Next base: position 97 of record CAMVGI010000071.1, read on the forward strand.
CCACTTGACCGTGACGCTCATACGTCGTATAGTGGTCTTGCGTTTTTGACTGTTTATACACACCTACAGCATAACGCAAAAGGCGAGGTCAGGAAACCCTTTTGGGCTCCTGATCTCGTCTTTTTTCAGCGCGCTATTTTGCAACGCGCCCTTTGTTGCTCTTATAGGCAGGGGCTCAAAGCCCTGCTGCCTTTAGAATGGCTTTGCAAGTGCAGCCGGTCAATCGCTTTTCCGTGCCGCCGCGTTTGCCAGCAGACACAGCGCCATCGTCAGCGCCATGTCGGGCAGGGTGCTGCCGACGGGGAGATCCACGCGCATCAGCGCCCGGTAAGCGACGAAGCCGAGCGCCCAGATGACGAGGTCGCGAACGTCGAAATCGACGTCCGCTCGGCTGCGGCGGAGCAGGAAGAAGTCCGCGATCTGGATGGCGACCATCGGCGCGAAAACCGAGCCGATCAGGTACAGGAAGTCCGTGATGTCGTCCATCGGGAAGAGGATCGCGCCCAGCGTGCCGACCGCCGCCGTGCCCACGGCGACCCATTTGCCGGAAAGACGCGGGGAGAGGGATTCGCTGGAAATCCCCGCCGACCAGGCGTCCAGAAACGTGGTTGTCACCGTGGAGAGCACGATGACCAGCAGTCCCGCGGCGCCGAGGCCCGCCCGGAGAATGATCTGCGCAAGATCGCTCTCGCCGGCAAAGATCGCCGCGCCCATGCCGATGACGTACATCCAGCAGCTCACGAGCCCGTAGACGGCGGCGCTGACCGCCGTCGCGGCCGTGGGCTTTTTCGCGCTGCGGGTGTAGTCGCTGATGAGCGGCAGCCACGAAAGCGGCATCGCCACCGACAACTCCACTGCCGCGCCGAAGCTCAGGCTCTCGCCCGCCGCACCCGCCGCGGCGCTGCCACGGAAGACCACGGTGCTCAACACGAGCGTCAGGCAAAAGAGCGCCGCCATGGCGACGGTGTTGAGCTTGCCGAGGTTCTGGATGCCGACGAGGATCCACACCAGGATCAGCGCGCCGATGACCAGGCACCACAGCCAGCGTCCCGCGGCAAGCACGCCCTCCGCCGCCAGCGCGCCGTCGTAGATCATGATGGCGGTCCAGCCGACGAGTTGCAATACGTTCAGCGCGGCGAAGAGCAGCGCGCCCTTCCGTCCGAAGCTCAGCTTGACCGTCTCCATGGCGCTCTTACCCGTCCGCGCACCTATAAGCCCCGCGAGGAACAGCAGCGCGCAGCCGACGACGTGCCCGATCAGTACGGCGGCGAGGCCCTTCTGAAATCCGAGGGGCGCAAAGTACGTGCCCGTCAGGATCTCCGCCAGCGACACGCCCGCGCCGAACCAGATCAGTCCGTTTTCGTATACGGAGGTCTTTTTCTCCGCCATGTCAGACCGCCTCCTCCGCAAAGCGCCCCGTGAGCGCGAAGTTGTGCGCCATGGGGCCGCTGCCCGCGCCGAGGTCGAGCATCGCGCCCAGCGCGCCGGAGATGTACTCCTTCGCGCGCTCCACCGCCTGTTCCATCGTAAAGCCCTTGGCGAGGTTTGCCGCGATGGCGGAGGAGAGCGTGCAGCCGGTGCCGTGGGTGTTGGGGTTGTCGATGCGTTTGCCGTAGAACCAGCGCAGCGCGCCGTCCGAGTACAGCAGATCGTTCGCATCGTTGATGGCGTGCCCGCCCTTTAGAAGCACCGCGCAGCCGAACCGCCCCCCGATCTCGCGCGCCGCGCGCTCCATATCCGCCGCATCCGCGATCTTCCCGCCCCAGAGGACCTCCGCCTCCGGAACGTTCGGCGTCAAAACCGCGGCGAGCGGGAACAGCGTGCGCATAAGCGTTTCCACCGCGTCCTCCGCGATCAGGCGCGCGCCGCTGGTGGCGACCATCACCGGATCCACGACGATATGCTCCGCGCGGTAAAACCTCAGGCGCTCCGCGATCGCCTCGGCCAGCGCCGCGGAGGCGACCATGCCGATCTTCACCGCGTCGGGCCGCAGATCTGTGAACACACTGTCGAGCTGCTGCGCAAGGAACGCGGGCGGGACCTCGAAAATGCTCTGGACGCCGACGGTGTTCTGCGCCGTCAGCGCCGTAACGGCGCTCATGGCAAACACGCCGTTCATGGTCATCGTCTTGATATCCGCCTGGATCCCGGCGCCTCCGCCGGAATCACTCCCGGCGATCGTCAATACCTTTTTCATGCTGTTTCCTCCTTGAGCATTTTTTCGTATTGCGTTTTCTAAAGCGACGGGGAGTGGTGCCCCCGGCCCGCCGCTGTTCATCGGTTTACCGATCGGCCGCCGCGAGGATCGCGGAGCAGTCGGAAAAGTCCCGCAGATAGAATTCGGACTCAGCCGCAAGCGCTTTCTGTTGCTTCGGGCTGCCTACGTCGCACACGCCCACGGTGCGGAAGCCCGCTCGCTTCGCCGTCAGCAGCGCATGGAGCGCGTCCTCGAACACCAGCGTTTCACCCGGCGCGCTGCCGATGCGCTCCGCCGCGAGCAGGTAGACGGCGGGCTCCTGCTTGCCCGCGCCCGCCTCGTCCGTGGTAACAAGCGAGCGGAAACGGCCCAGCACGCCGTGGCGTTTGAGCGCCGCTTCGACAAGCCGCTTGTCCGTGACGCTCGCGACCGCCATCGGCACGCCGCGCGCAGCCAGCGCGTCCAGCAGCTCGCGGACGCCGGGCTTGAGCGGGACCTCGCGGAGATAGAATCCCTCCATCACCGCGTTGACGCCGTCCATCAGCTCCCGCGGCGTCTGGCACAGGTCATATTCCGCGATCATGTAGTCCGCAGCCTGCGGCAGCGTCATGGAGAAGATCGTCTCCGCCAGATCGGGCCTCGCCTCTTTGCCGACGCTTTTGAGCCAGTCAGCCGGAGCCTTGTCCCACCACAGACTCGAATCCAGCAGCGTGCCGTCCAGATCGAAGACCGCGCCGCGGATCATACGCCCAGCTCCTTTTGTACCGCCGCGCGCAAAGCCCTTGCGGCGTCCTCGGCGTCCGGTGCGGCAAAGATCGCGCTGACGACCGCCACGCCGTCGATGCCGCTCCCGGCGAGCGCACCCAGATTGCCGAGACTCACGCCGCCGATCGCCACGACGGGGATCGAGACCGCGGCACAGATCTCTTTGAGCGTCTCATGGCTCAATGCCCCGGCGTCCTTCTTCGTGCCGGTGGGAAACACCGCGCCCACGCCGAGATAGTCCGCGCCGTCGCGCTCCGCGCGCAGCGCCTCCTCCACTGTGTGCGCCGAAACGCCCAGCAGCAGATCGGGGCCGATGCGCCGCCGCGTTTCCGCCGCGTCCGCGTCGTCCTGCCCGATGTGCACGCCGTCCGCGCCGCACTCGAGCGCAAGCGTCACGTCGTCGTTGATGATGAGCGGTACGCCGAAACGGGCGCAGACGGGCTTCAGCTCCTGCGCCTCGCGCAGGAACGCAGCGCGATCAAGCTCCTTCTCCCGCAGCTGCACGCAGGTCGCGCCGCCGCGCAGCGCCGCTTCGACCTGCCCGCGCAGCGTTCTGCCGTTCAGCCACGCCCGGTCGGTCACGGCATAGAGCGCCATCCACTTTCTATCGCATTTCATATCGAGCGCCCTCCTCCAACTGTTGAGCGGTCAGGTTGTACACCGCGTCGATGAGATAGCTGCGGTAAGCGGCGCTGCCGTCTGGCCCGCTCATGCGCCCGAAGGCCAGCTCGCCGCACACGCCCATGGCGATCACCGCCGCGCACGCCGCATCGAACGCGCACTCCGGGTTGGCGGCGAGATAGGCTGCGGTCATGGTGGAGAGCATACAACCCGTGCCGGTCACGCGGCTCATCAGCGCGTGGCCGTTGCGAACGACGCACGCGCGCGTTCCGTCCGTAAGCACGTCCGTCGCGCCGGTGACGGCGACCACGGTGTCGGTCTTCTTTGCGAACGCCCCGGCGAGGGCGAGCACGTCGTCCGGCCCCGCCGCGCCGGATCCGTCGGCGGTGTCCGCATCCACGCCCCGCGTGCCGTGGGCGCCCTGCGCGAGCGCCCGGAGCTCAGAGACGTTGCAGCGGATCGCGGTGAAGCGCACCTCGCGGAGCAGCTTCTCCGCTGTCTCCGTGCGGAGCTTCGATGCGCCCGCGCCCACTGGGTCGAGCAGCACGGGCCGCCCCAGCGCGTTCGCGCGCCTGCCCGCAAGGAGCATGGACGGGACGGTGTGCCGGTTCAGTGTGCCGATGTTGATTGTCAGCCCATCGGCAATCGACGTGATCTCTTCCACCTCGTCCGGATCATCGGACATGACGGGCGAGGCACCGCAGGCGAGCAGGACGTTGGCGCAGTCGTTCACCGTGACATAGTTGGTGATGCAGTGGACGAGCGGCGAGCGGCCGCGCAGGTTGGCGAGAATGGATGCAAAGTCGATCATACGTGTTCTCCCTCCTTCAAGCGGGACATAAGCGTCAGCAAAATGCCGCTGCGGACGGAGATCTCCGCCTCGTCCGCCGTCCAGGCGTTGCTGACGCCAAGCGGGAAGGCGTTTGTCAGCGCCGCGTTTTCACATTCATATTTCGTGCCGCGGATCGTCACGCCCTCGCACGCATCGCTGAGCGCAAACACCGACAGCGACCAGCCCTCGCGCCGGGGGATGCGCGCACTCCCCGCGGCAAAGGCCAGCGCCTCCGTGTCCGTACCCAGCAGCCGCGTCCGCGCGCCGTGCGCGGTGAGCCAGGCGGCTGTCTGAAGATTCGCCAGTGTGTGGTCCAGCCTGCCGCCGAAGGCACAGCAGATCACGACGTCCGTAAAGCCGCGCGCGATCGCCTCCCGCGCGGCGAGCATGGTGTCCGTGTCGTCCTTGCGGCTGGGAAAACGTTTGACGGGAACGCCTCTGTGCGGCTGCGGCGCGGAATCGAAGTCCCCGACGACCAGATCCGGCGTCAGGCCCAGACGTTCGGCATAGGTCCAGCCGCGGTCGCAGGCGATGACGACCGCCGCGCCGCGCAAGTCTTCCGGCAGTGGGCAGAATTCCCCGCCGGAGACGATCAGGCATATCCCTTCCATCGTTTCCTCCATGCAAAGGAGCCGCCCCAAAACGGGACGGCTCCAAAATAAGACCGTGATCTCCTCCCTACGCCGGCATTATCCGGATCAGGTGAAGGGTCGAAGCGCCGCTTCCTCTCAGCCTGCCATGCAAGCTCCCCCGTACGATGATTCGATTGTCCGCTCTTAGCTCAGCGATGAGCGCGCCCGGTTCATGGCGCCCGTCTTCTCCAACGCCGCCAGCAGCAGTCCTGCCAGCGCCGCGCCGCCCGCCGTGGAGATCAGGAACGGAACGATATAGGCATAGAACGCCAAATCGCCCGCGTTTTTCCCCATGAAGGCGATTGCGATGGGGTACGCCAGCAGCCCGCCCAGAACACCGGTGCCGAAGACTTCGGCCAGCAGCGTCAGCGGCAGATTGCCGCTTTTCCTGTAGGCGACACCGCACAGCAGCGCGCCGCACATACTGCCTGGAAAGGCAAGCAGACTGCCCAGACCCAGCAGGTTGCGCAGCAGGCTCGCCAGGAACGCCGAGGCGACGCCGTACCACGGGCCGAGCAGTACGGCACACAGGATGTTGACCATGTGCTGCACCGGCGAGCAGCGGCTCCCGAAGACCGGGAAGGAGAGCAGGCTCCCCGCGACTGCGACCGAGGTCAGTACCGCGGCGAGTGCCAGCTTTTTGGTGGATGTGTTTTTCATGTTCGCGCATCTCCTTTGGTTTTGATCGCTCCTTGGGAGAACGCGGCGCGCACAGCGATCCCCCGAGGGCCCCGCTGGGCATACGCCCATGCGGTCGGTCGAGGCTCGCTGGCCCCCTCTCACGCCGGAACACGGCTTCCCATCGCTGTCGGATCGGCCCGGACCCGGGGCGCTCCCCCCCGGCCCGCTCCCCGCAAAAGCAGAAATGCCGATCACGTTGTTGGATTGTAGCACCGAGACAGCGTGATGTCAAGCGGGACAATCAAACGACGCCGGGTTGAGAAATGCAAGTTGGTCTTGACAGGAATAGAATAAACCTTAAAATCGGAGGTGAGGAGCCCGGAAAACAGTTTATTAACAAGTATTTTGTGCTGAACAACGCTATACTGAGAACCGTTTCGGAAGATGAAACGGTGGTGGCATATTTTGTTACCTCCATTAATGAACACAAAAATATCCCGGTTGATTTCTATGAAAGCGAAGCCAGTATCCTGGGGAAAGCCACATATGCGGCTGTTTCATCCGTAACTGCGAGTCCGAAGGTGGATTCCTCGGCCGAAATGAACGGTAGATATAACTATTACAGCGAGATGTACGGTACAGGTCGGTACGGCATGTACAATGAGATCCTTGCCAGCGTTGCGGGCACGATCCTGGCGATCTTCATGTTCATCGTTGGGAAGGGTGTTTGACATTTCTCCGGCTCAAGTCGTGGGGGCTGTCAAGGCTGAGGACGCGGCGGTCTGCGGGCAGATCCGTACGGTACTGACTGCGGCCGGCGCCCCGATTGGCGCATATGACGTTGTGATTGCGGCGCAGGGGGCAGCGCGTGGCCTCACGTTTCTGACAAGCGACACAGGCGAGTTTTCTGGAGTTCCGGGGCTGCGCCTTGAGGACTGGAGTGAACAATAGCATCGGCAACAGAAAGAAGGGCGCGTTGCAGAAAGAAAAATCTGCAACGCGTCCCTTTTTGCGTCGAAA
>CAMVGI010000072.1 GCA_947166955.1 uncultured Clostridia bacterium
TCACCTTCCGCACGCGCGAGTTCGAGCAGATGGAGTGCGAGTTCTTCTGCAAGCCGGGAACCGACCTTGAGTGGTTTGCCTACTGGAAGGACTACTGCAAACGCTGGCTTCTCTCTCTCGGCATCTCCGAAGAGCATTTGCGTCTGCGCGACCATGAGAAAGCCGAGCTGGCCTTCTACTCCCGTGCGACGACCGACATTGAGTATGCCTTTCCCTTCACCGACTGGGGCGAGCTTTGGGGCATCGCCGACCGCACGGACTACGATCTCGGCCGCCATCAGGAGGCTTCCGGCAAGGATCTGACCTATTTCGACACCGAGACCAACGAGCATTACATCCCCTACGTCATCGAGCCGTCGCTCGGCTGCGACCGCGTGGCGCTGGCGTTCCTGTGCGACGCGTACGACGAGGAGGTCGTCGGGCAGGACAAGAACGGCAAGGACGACGTCCGCACCGTGCTGCACCTGCACCCGTTCCTCGCCCCCTACAAGGCGGCGATCCTGCCCCTTTCCAAGAAAGAGGTGCTCACGGGGCCGGCGAAGGAGCTGTACGCCGAGCTTGCCAAGGACTTCATGATCGACTACGACGAGACCGGCTCGATCGGCAAGCGCTATCGCCGCGAGGACGAGATCGGCACGCCGTACTGCATCACGTTCGACTTCGAGACCGTCGGCGACGACACTACCCCCGCCGACCACTGCGTCACCGTGCGCGAGCGCGACACGATGCAGCAGGTGCGCATCCCCATCGCGGAGGTCAAGAGCTACCTCGCCGAGCGCGTGAAGTTCTGAAAACCGCATATTTGCAAGGAAAAGGCGCTTCCCACACGGGAAGCGCCCTTTTTTACTGCTTTTTTCTCTCCGCTTCTTGCAAGGCAAGCGGGGTCTCCGCACCGCCGGATTTGACGTAGGTGTAGATTTTTTTCTGGTTTTCTTTCCAAGCGGCTTCGTCGAGCGTCTTCAACTCGTTTTCCGTCATGCGCAGATTGACCCAAAGCGTCTGGACATTGTAGTCCACGGAGTTGATGACGTACTTTTCGCCCGTGGTATCATAGCCGGCTGCTTCAAAAAGCTCGGGGAAATAGATACTATCCTTGTACTTCTGGTCCGGTTTGCCTGTGGAACGTTCGATTCTGCTGTCGGAGAGATGGACGCAGACGTACGAACCCATTTTTTGCGATTTCAGTCCCGCTTTCAGTGTGCCGTCGCTGTTGAGAAAGAGCGATTGGAACTCCGCAAAAGACATGCTGCGCATCTCGTTCTGCAGGCTGTCGATCAGAACCTTGTCCCTTTGGACGAACTCTTCCACATACTCGCAGGTGATTTGTTCGCCGTTCTTCGTGTGTACTTCCGTGAACTTGGCGCCGTTTGCAAGAGTCTGATAGTCCTCCGCGCCCGTGACGTTCAATCCCGTATACGCGCCGCCGCCCCAGCGGAATTCCACGCTGCCGGCGTCGTCCATTCTGAGCGCGAGCGCCGCGGGATGCTTTCCGCTGCTGTTCGGCGTTCCGGAGGCGGTGCCGACGCCCGTCCACCAATTGCCCGCGTCCGTTTTCGACTTGCCGTAGCCTATGGGACGCTCCGTGGTGACAAAGCTCTGCGAAGCGGCGTCGTAGTAATAGAGCGTATCCGTCTTGACGTCGCCGGTGAGGGATTCGGCGACAAAGTGCGCGTAGGCGTTTCGCATCGTCGCCTGATCGACGGCGATGTTCGCGCGCTCGCGCTGCGCGCCGAACAGCGGCACGGCGACCGAGATCAGCACGCCGAGGATCGCCACGACGATCAAAAGCTCCGCGAGCGTAAAGCCCTGATTCCCTTTGTTTGATTTCATACCGATCACCCGCCTTTGCCGTCATATGCTTACCATTACTCTATCGGCAGGCGGGAGAAGAAATTAAGCCGTGGCACGATTTTTGTATATGCCTTTCGTTTCGCGCCAATATTCCGCGCGGCGGTACTGCCGGTAGAACGCCTCCGCCTCCGGCGGCAGCGCGCTCGTCACCGTGCCGTCCGCCCAGAAAAGCCCCTCCTCGTGGACGAGCGGCGTGTATGCGCGCATCGCCCGCGAAAGTGCCATAAACCGCGGCCCGTCCCACCCGCAAAGATCGAACAGCTCCGTCATCAGGAAGCACGGCGAGAAATCGCCGCCGCTGCCCGTGAAATCGCCGCCGAGCACGGCCTTTGCGGCGCCGTTCGCGTAGATGAGGTACGGCGTCGCGTAGTAGTTGTAAAGCCCCTCCGGCGTCTGGGGGTCGAAGCTCACGCCCATCTCGCGGTACGCGGACGAATCGTTGCCGAGCCACGGCTTATGGTCGCCGTAGACAACGAGCACCACGGGCTTGTCGCTTGCCTCCAGCGCGTCGACGAAGCGCGTCAGCTCGGAGATGGTGTCGCAAATGCCGTCGAGGTAGTTGTTGAGGATGCTCACCGTCGAGAGCGACCAGCCCGTTCCCTCCCGCGTCAGTGCGCCGGCGGGGTGGTCGGCGTCGTCGTAGGGGCCGTGGTTCTGGTACGACACCGAGAACGAAAAGAGCGGCTTGTCGTCCGCCCCGCGCGCGTCCAGATCGCGCAGCAGCCAATCGAAGAGTACCGCGTCCGAGCGCTTGGGCGCCTGCTCCGGATCGACGAGCGCGCCGAAGCCGTCGTCGGTGAATGCGCTCTCGTCGAAGCCGAGATAAGCGTTGATGTTTTGGCGGTTGTAGAACCAGCCGTAGCCCGGGTGGCGGTAGACCGCGTCGTAGCCCTGCGCGGTGAAGTAGCGCACATAGGAATCCACGTCGCCGCGGAACTCGCCGTGATGGGAATAGCCCGTGAGGAAGCCCCACTCGCTGTCCACCGTGCCGCCGGCGAAGATGTTGGTGATCAGGTCGCCGTGCACGCACTTCGTTTCCAGCTCGTGCAGCGGCTCGTAGATCTCATGTACGCCGCTTTGCGCGTCCAGCACGGGATAGTCGGTCAAATCGGCGAAGGCTTCGAGCATCACGCCGACGACGTTGACCTTCTTTTCCGGGGAAATATCCGCGTCCGGATACTGCGCCAAAAACGCCTCCGCCTCGCGGGCGTTGTAGCCCTCCGGCGGCTTGGGGAACGCCTTGGAGACGCTGCGGATGAACGGATAGAAGAACCCGCGCGAAACAAAGATCTCCACCTGCGACCAGCGGTTGGCGAGTACGTCGAGGTTGTTGGTCTGGGAATAGAGCGCGCCGCTCATGTAGGCGCGGGAGTAAAGCAGCGGCGCGAGCGCGAGGCAGACGAGCGCCCCCGCGACGCGCGGCGGCCATTTCATCGCGGTGTCCGGCAGGACGAACAGCGCGACGAGGAACATCAGCCCCGCGCAGCCGACCGCGACGAGCACCACGCGCGACAGATCGAGCGAATAGTGCCCGAGAATGCCGCCCGCCGTGCGGATGAGGCGGAAGTCGGAGGCGAGGAACGGGTCGCCGCGCAGCTGAATTTTGTAATAGTTCACGAGCGACAGCACGAGCGTCGGCACGGCGGAAACGAGATACGCCGCCCACGCCCGCTTCGTCAGGAAAAGGCCGAGCAGCGCCAGCAGCACCGGCGGCAGCACGTTGAGCAGCACGATGGGCGGGTGGTCGAAGTACGACTGCCAAATCGCCGGATGCCACAGCAGCGCGTACGAGCACGCGGCGAGGCGCAGCGCCAAAAAGCCGTTCGCCACGGCGAAGGCGAGCAGCGTCAGCGGCGTGAGCGCGCGGAAAAGAGCGCCCTTGAACGAGCGCTCCTCTGCGGCGTGGCCGAGGCTTTCTTTGAGAAACAGGTTGAAACGTGTCATTTCTTTTTCAGCTTTCGGATGTCGTCCCCGAAGAACGGCAGGATACGGTATTCGCCCTCCAGGCGCGAGAGGATGGCCGCGCCGTAGCGCGCGCCCAGCTCGGCGGGGCTTAAATTGGTGGAGACGATGGTCTTGCGGTTCGTCATCAGCCGCGTGTTCACCAGCTCGTAGAGCGCGCTTTGGACGAAGGCGGTCGTCATTTCGGTGCCGAGGTCGTCGACGATCAGGAGGTCGCACTTCAAGTAGCGGGAAACGTCGTCTTCCGCCTCGTCCCCGTCCTCGCCGCGGTCGAATTTCCGCGCTTCGAAGCGGGAGAAGATGTGGCTTGCCGTGTCGTAGACCACGGAATGCCCCGCGTCGCTCACCACGCGCGCGATGCTTGCCGAGAGGAAGGTCTTGCCAAGCCCCGGGTCGCCGGAGAGCAGCAGGTTGCCGCTTTTGGGCGAGAACTCGTAGGCGTAGTCGCGGCAGGCGTCGAAGTTTTTCTCCATGCGCTGGTACGGCGAGAGGTTCTGCTCAAAGCCGCGCTCGCGGGAGTAGAAGTCGAAGCTGAACGTCTCGAAGCTTTGCGTGCCGAGGTCTAAAAGCCGCGAAAGCTCCGCGTTCTGCTCGCGCACATAGTAGTCGCGCAGGCACGCGCACATCTCGCTGCCGACCCAGCCCGTGTCGCCGCACTTCGGGCAGTTCGGCTCGGGGCTTAAATAGTCGGCGGGATAGCCGAGCTTTTCGAGCAGCTCGCCGCGTTCGCGCTGGAGCGAGAGGTTTTCCTCACGGAGCGCCGCGATGGCGCTGCGCGGGTCCGCGCCGCGGCGGAAGCCCGAGGCGATGATCTTTGCCATCGTGTGCGAAAGCTCGCGGTCGATCTCCTCGATGCGCGGCTCCTTCGCGTAGCATTCGCGCTGACGCGCGCGAAAGCGCTCGGCGCGGCGCTGCTTGTCCTCGTCGTAGCGCGCCGATGCGCGGCGCAAAACCTTGCCGTCATATGCCATAGCCGATTCCTCTCAGTCGTAATCGTTCATCCACGCGTTTTTCCTGCCGCCCGTCTTCGGTGGGGCGGCGGCGGCGCCGCGCGGCGGAGCGTTTTCCGCGTTCACCTCGGCGGGCGTGTGCAGGCCCTTTTCGTGCCAGCGCTTCAAAATGCCGTTGAGGTACGGCCATTTGAGCTCGTGGCATTTGAGCATCGTCTTGTCGTAGGCGACGGCGACCGTTTCCGGCGGAAAGCCCATCTCCGCCCACGCGCCGAGATAGCGCTCCTCCGCGGGCGCGGCGGCGCGGTCGCCCAGCTGGAGCGCCGCCATGTACTCGGGGTACGCGCGGCGCTTTTTGCGCTCGCCCTTGAGGTACGCGTCCGCCGCCGCGGTGGAGAACAGCTCCCGCCGCGCCCAGGCGTAGCCCTCGCGCTCGACCTCGCGCATCGTCGGCACGCGTCCCTCGCCGAACTGCTCCGATTTGCGCTCGGCGCAGTAGTTCACAAGCAGATAGATGACGTCCGCGGGCAGCCCCAGATAGTCGTACAGTCCCAGAAGCTTTCGCACCGACGGGTCGCTCAGCCGTCCGAGCTTGCGCTCGACCTCGCGCAGCAGCGCCGCGAACGACGTGTCGCTCTCCAGCTTGCCCATCACGTCCTCGCGGCTGTAATCGGGCAGCGCGGTCTCCGGCGGGGGCGCGGCGGCGCTTTGCGGCGGTTCGGCCCGCGTTTCCGCCTCCGGCGCGGCGTTTGCCGGCGCTCCGCCCGACGGCGCGCTGATCAGTCCCATCGAACAAAGCGCCCGCTCCGCGGCGGCGAACTGCGCCTCGTTCCAGCGCAGCTCCGCGCGCAGCCTGTCCGGCTCCGACGAGCCGCGGCGCGCGAGGCACAGGTACAAAAGCGCCGCGTCGCCGTTGCCGACCTCGATGAGACGGCGCACCGCGCCCGCGCCGAGCGTGATATTCTCTTCCTGCGTCAGGTGCAGCAGATAGTCGCCCAAGCGCGCCGCCTCCTTTCGTTCCGTAACTATATTATTTTACAATATGCGAGCCGTTTCGTAAACAGGAAATTTTCTTGCGCCGCCCTCTTTCCATCCAAGGGGCTTTGTGGTATAGTAACAATTGACTTATTAGGTGGAACGGCACCCTGACTATTGAATGAAAGGACGATTTGGCAGTATGGAAAACCATGTGACCGTCAGCATTTGCGGCGAGGAATACGCCCTTGTCGCGGAAGAGGCGCCCTCCTATATGCAAAAGGTCGGCTCGTATGTGAACGACAAGCTTGACGAGATGCTGAGAACCGCGAAGGTCGGACGCACCGACGCCGCGGTGCTCACCGCCGTCAACATCGCCGACGAGCTTTTTAAGGAGCGCGAGGCCGCCGAGGGTCTGCGCGCCCAGCTCAAGCAGTATCTCGACGAGGCAAGTCAGGCGAAGAACGAGGTCTCCGAGCTCAAGCGCGAGCTGTTCAAGCTGAAAAACAAGAAGTAAGAGGAACTCCATGACCGAACTCCTTTCCCCCGCGGGGTCAAGAGAAGCGCTCGTCGCCGCCGTGCAAAGCGGCGCGGACGCGGTATATCTGGGCGTTGATGATTTCAACGCCCGCCGCGGCGCGCGCAATTTTTCCCCCGAGGACCTGCACGCGGCGGTCGCCTATTGCCATCTGCGCGACGCGCGGGTCTACCTCACGCTCAATACGCTCGTCGCGGACCGCGAACTGCACGCGCTCTCCTCCGCCGCGCGCGTGGCGTGCGAGGCGGGCGTGGACGCGATCCTCGTGCAGGATTGGGGCGTTTTGGATACGCTGCGCCGCGTCGTGCCGGATATGCCGCTGCACGCGAGCACGCAGATGACCGTGCACACGCTCTCCGGCGTGGAGGAAGCGGCGCGCCTCGGCCTTTCGCGCGCGGTGCTCGCGCGCGAGCTTTCCCGCGACGAGATCGCCGAGATCTGCCGCCGCAGCCCCATCGAGATCGAGGTCTTCGTCCACGGCGCGCTTT
>CAMVGI010000073.1 GCA_947166955.1 uncultured Clostridia bacterium
CGAGGCGGAAGCACACAAAGGCCCCAGCGTCATCGTCGCTTACACCCCCTGTCAGGCGCACGGCATCAAGGCGGGCATGGCGAACGTACAAGCGGAGATGAAGCGCGCCGTGGACGCGGGCTATTGGCTTTTGTACCGCTACGATCCCGAGCAGCCGCAGCCGATGACGGTGGATTCCAAGGTGCCCGTCATGGGCTACGAGGACTTCCTCGACGGCGAAACGCGCTACGCCGCGCTCAAGCGCACGTTTCCGGAGAACGCAAAAACGCTTTTCTCCGCGGCAAGCCGCGAGGCGCAGGAGCGTTACCGCTCCTACAAGCAGCAGGAAACGCTGCGAAGGGACGGCTGAGAAGCGCCGCGGGCAAGCAAAAAGAGACGGTTCCTCGCGAACCGTCTCTTTTTTTGCCGTTGGAAGGTATTGCATCTCTTCGGAAAAAGTTGGATAATGGGAGCAGGAAAAGGGGGAAGACGATGTACGAAAAAACGATCACCGGACACGTTACGATCGACACGGCCTGCGGAACACTTACGGGAAACGAGCGGGACGCCTGTTACGAATTTCTCGGCGTCCCCTTCGCGCACGCGGAGCGCTTTGCGTACGCCTCTCCCGCCGGACGCTGGGAGGGCACGCTCGACGCGACGAAACCCGGGCCGTCCTGTCCGCAGAACCGCGCGTGCCACGAACATCTGGAGCATCCGACCCGCCGCTTTTACAAGCGGGAATTCCGCGAAGGCAGCGTCTTCGACTACAGCGAGGACTGCCTCAATCTGAACATCTTCACGCCGAAGGACGCGAAAGGCTGCCCCGTCGTGCTCTTTTTCTACGGCGGCGGCTTCGACTCCGGCTGCAATTGTGAGGACCCCTTCGACGGCGCGGGTCTCGCCGCGCGCGGCGTCGTCGCGGTGTTCGCCAACTACCGCGTGGGGCCGCTCGGCTATCTGACGCACGCGGACATTCAGGCGCGGTACGGGCGGGACGGCAACTTCGGTCTGGACGACCAGCTTGCGGCGATCCGCTGGGTCAAGGCGCACATCGCGGACTTCGGCGGCGACGGGGAGAACCTCACGCTCCTCGGACAAAGCGCGGGCGCGATCTCGATCCAATACCTCTGCCTCAACCCCGCGAACGCGGGGCTGTTCCGCCGCGCGGCGATGATGTCCGGCGGAGGGATGTTCCCCCGTTTCGCGCTGCCGCGGCGCGCGGAGCGGACGCATGAATATTGGCTGGAGTTTCTGCGCGCCGTGCATTGTGAAAGCCTTGCGGCGCTCAAAGCGGCGCCGCTCGACACGCTTTTCGACGCGATGGAGGAGATGAAGCGGCGGCGCAAGGATAACATCTACAACACGATGCCCGTTGTCGACGGCTTTCTTCTCCCCGCCCCCGTCGACGAGCTGATCCGCGCGCCGCTCCCCGTGGACTATCTGATCGGTTACACGAATACGGACATGTACGCGCCCGTGATGGCGTTTATCGGCAACCGCTTCGCCAAGGCAAACGGCGCGTTCGTCTATTTCTTCGACCTCGACGCGCCGGGCGACCGCAGCGGCGCGTTCCACTCCTGCGACCTGCGTTATGTGTTCGAAACGCTCTCCGGCAGCTGGCGGCCCTATGGCGCGCGCGACCGCGAGGCCGCCGCGCAGCTTGCGTCCTATCTTGCCAACTTTGCCCGCTGCGGCGACCCGAACGGCGCGGGGCTTCCCGTCTGGCGGCGCGCCGAGGTGAATCATGCGCGCGTCCTGTGCATCTCGCCGCGCAAAACGGCGATGGGCCGCGCAAATTACGGAAAAATGGCGTTCCATTTCCTGACAAAAGGAGACCCGAAGGCATGAAATTCGACCACCGGTTCGTTTTGAAACAGGCGTCGCCCTCCGCGCGCGTTTATGCGGCGGCCGGCGTAACGATGCGTCTTGATTTCTTTGAAAACATGCTGCGTGTGGCGCTGCTG
Organism: uncultured Clostridia bacterium; assembly: GCA_947166955.1. The sequence goes on from CAMVGI010000073.1 coordinate 1,947, forward strand.
CGCGACCATGCGCCGCTCGTTCCCACGTGGAGCGTCTGGCCCGACGCCGGCGACTGCCCGCTCGAAGGGCGCGACAAGCTTTCGACAGAGGGGCTTCCGTCCGTCTGTCCCGCCGTCGACGAGGACGAAGCCACGCTGCGTTTCACGCTCGGCGGCGCGGCGTTCACGGTGGAAAAAAAGAACTTCCGCATCATGGCACGCACGGAAAAAGGCGTCCTGTATGCCGATCGCAGCGGACTCGCGTACAATTTCGACGGCGAGCTCGGCGACGGCTCGGCGCACTACACGCAGCGCGCAGAGGACGAACGGGTCTTCGGCCTCGGCGACAAGTGCGGCGCGGTGAACAAGTCCGGCCGCAGCTTCGCGCTCGCCGCGGGCGACGCCATGGGCTTCCGCGCGCGAAGCGGCGATCCGCTCTACAAGCAGCTCCCCTTCTATATCTGCGAAAACCGCGCGGGTTCCTACGGGTTGTACTACGACACCTATTCCAACGGCCGCGTGAACTTCGGCGAGGAGCACGACAATTACTTCGAGCCGTTCCACTCCGTCCGTTTTGAAGAGGAAAACATGGTGTTCTACCTCATTCTCGGCACGACGGCGGAGATCGTGCGGCGCTTTTCCGCGCTCTGCGGCGGTTCCGCCGCGGTGCCCGATTGGGCGTTCCGCTACTGCGGCAGCACGATGGAGTATACCGACGCGCCCGACAGCGACGCGCAGCTGCATGGGTTCCTTGAAAAGTGCGAGGACAACGGCATCCGCGCGGGCGGTTTCTATCTCTCAAGCGGATACACGCAGATTGGCGACAAGCGCTGCGTGTTCCATTGGAATACCGACAAGATCCCGTCGCCGGAGGCGCTCGCGTCCGATTTCCGCGCGCAGGGCGCGGAGATCATTCCCAACGTGAAGCCCGCGTTTCTCACCGAGCATCCGCTCTACGGCGAGCTTGCGGAAAAAGGATACTTTCTGCACTACGCCGACGGCAGTCCCGCGTGTTTTCCGTTTTGGGGCGGCATGGCGAGCTATCTGGATTTCACGAACCCGGGCGCGTACGCGTTCTGGAAACGATGCGTGCGTGAAACGCTCGTCGAGCGCGGTTACCGGAACATCTGGAACGACAACAACGAATACGACGTGCAGGACGCCGCCGTGCTTGCCTGCGGCTTCGGGCATGAGCTTCCCGCGCGGCGCATCCGTCCGCTGTTTTCCTATCTCATGTCGCGCGCCAGCCGTGAAGCCTGCGTCGAGACGCTGGGAGCGGACTATGTGCCCTTCACCGTTTCGCGCTGTGCGATCGCCGGCACGCCGCGCGTCGCCACGACCTGGACGGGCGACAACCTCACGGATTTCGACGACCTGCGCTATAACCACTATCAGGCGATGACGATGTCGCTGAGCGGCTTTTCCTTCTTCGGCGCGGACATCGGCGGTTTTTCCGGCCCGCAGCCGGACCGCGAGCTGTTCTTGCGCTGGCTGCAGTACGGCGTGTTCACGCCGCGTTTCGTTCTGCACTCGTGGAAGCCCGGCGCGCCGAGCACGATGCCGTGGCTCTATCCCGACCTGATGGACGCGGTGCGCCGCCTGTTTGCGCTGCGCGAGCGCATGCTCCCCTACCTGCGCAGCGAATACGCGTACGCGCGCGAAACGCATGCGCCGCTGATCTTCCCCGTGTTCCTCACACAGCCCGATTACGACTGCGAAAGCGACTGCTTCTTCTGCGGGCGGAAGGCGCTCGCCTGCCCCATTTTCGACCGCGGCGCGGACAAGGTGCGCGTCACGCTCCCGACCGCGGCGTACGGCTGGCAGCTTCGCGGCGCGGGCGAGATTTTCCCCGGCGGCGCGCACGTCGACGTTCCGTGTCTGCCGCAGGACGAGCCGGTCTGGTTCGTGCGGACGGGCGAAACGGCATGGTAAACGGAAAAAGCTCCGCGCAACGGCGCGGAGCTTTTTTATTTGCGTTTTCAGATGTCGATCGTCTTGTTCTCGTAGGATTCCTTCAGCTTCCGCTCCTTCTGCACCTGCAGTTCCTCCACCTTTTTGCGTGAGAGCGGATAGTATACAAAGAGCATCAGCGCCATGAGCGCGAAGAGCACCGCCGGAATGAGCGTTGCCAAGTCGTACATCCTGCGAAGGTTCTCCGTCGTCTGCACCGCGCCCTTTTCCACCTTGTAGCCCATGCCGAGCAGCGCGCCGTTGACGCACACCGCCGAGAGCACCTGTCCGAGCTTGCGGAAGAAGTTGAACACGGAATACGCCGTACCATCGTCGCGGCTGCCGCTTTGCACCTCAATATCGTCGATCGCGTCCGTCACCATCGCCCAAAGCTGCATCACAAGCGTCGTAAGACCGCAGCCGCTGACGAAGCAGAGCGCGAGGAACACCCACATCAGCGTGTCCGGCTCCATGCCGCGCAGGAAAAAGAGCGCCAGATTGGCAATTGCCGCAGCCGTAACGCCAACGGCGCAGACCTCTTTCTTGCCGACGCCGCGCGCCAGCTTCGGCAGAACGAACATCATCACCAGCATGGGCGAATAGGTGCAGGCCTGCGAGGCGAGATTCATCCAGTTCGCGTGGAAATAGTCGTCGAAGAGATACGTGTAAAAGCTCTGCGTGAACATCTGTCCGGAGAGCAGCAGCATGGAGATCAGGCTCACGGCGACGAACGCGCGGTTGCGGAACAGCACCCGCATCGCCTTCATCGCCGCGCCCTTTTCCGCGCTCTGCGGGCGGGTCTTGACACGCTCGCGGTTGAGCGTGAACGCGACGAGCAGCATGACAAACGAGCAGGCCGCCATGATCACAACGCCGCGGATCACGGGCGTGTACTGCATGTCGGTGATCGCCTTGCCGTTTTCTCCGAACACGACGTTCCCGTTCGCGTCGAGGCGTTTCGCGTAAGCAAAGCTCGCGATCAGCAGCACGGGGATCGAGCCGAGCGCCGCGCCGATCGAGCGCCACACCGAAAGCCTGCTGCGCTCCGCCGCATCGGTCGTCACGACCGACGCCAGCGAGCCGTAGGGGATCTGCAGCACGGTGTAGGACATGCCGAAGAAGATATACGTCGCGGTGGCGTAGACGCAGGTGGCGGTCGTGCGCCCCTCCTCCCCGATGCCGGGGAACTTTAAGAACATCAGCACCGCCGAAAGCGCAAGAGGCGCCGCCGCGTACAGGATCCACGGGCGGTAGCGCCCGTAACGCGAGGGTCTGACCGTGTCGCAGATGCGGCCCATAATGGGGTCGTTGATCCCGTCCCAAACGCGCGCCGCAATAAACATCAGCATGATGAACAGCGGACTTAAGTGAAAAATATCGGTGTAAAACTTTTGCAGCAGCGTAGTAACAAGGCTGAAGGCAAGGCAGCCCGCCGCGTCGATCATGGCGTAGCCGACGTAATCCTTTGTCTTCAGTCCGCTGGTGCGCGCAATATATGAAGTCTCGCTCATTCTTCCGACGCTCCTTTTCCGGTCCTCAGCCGTCCTGTTTTTCCCGCTCCGCCTTCAGCCATGCCTCATAGTGTGCGGGAATGGACGTATAGCGCAGCAGGCAGCCCTCTTCGGTGCGTTCCATGATCTTTCCGAAAAGCTTCCCGCCCGCGTCGAGCTGGACGTTGTCATAGACCTCCAGCGCCGTTTCGGTGTCCAAAATCGCCCCGTCGTGCGCCACGGCGACGATGCCGCCGTAATACGACCGTTCGCCGCCGTGCTTGCCGTCCAGCCGGTGAAAGCGCACGGGAATCGGCTGCTTGAGCGCCTGCGGCTTGGTGTCCGCGATCTTCGCGGACACGTTGTACGGCGCGCCGACGCCCGTTACCTGCGAGAGCACCAATTCGCCCTTGACGCCCTTAGGATAGACCGTCATCTCCTGCGCGATCTCCAGCTCCGCGCCGCATGCCTCGCGCGTCGCAGGCGAAATGAGCACCTGTCCGCCGACCGTATAGCTCTCAACGCGCCCGCAGAGGTTGACGTGACTGCCCACCACGCCGTATTTGGTGCGCTTTTCCGAGCCGATGTTGCCGACGATGACCTCGCCGGTGTTGACGCCGATGCCCATTTCCAGCACGGGATAGTCCCGTTGCGCGTTCCAGGCGGTGACCGCCTCCATGCGCGCCTCCAGCGCCACCGCCGCCGCAACGGCGTCGGCGGCGTGGGTCTCGGTCGGCGCGGGCGCGCCGAAGATCGCCATGATCCCGTCGCCGATAAACTCGATGATCGTGCCGCCGCGCCCCTCGATCACCTCGGTCATCTCGCCAAGGTAGTGATTGAGCATCGTGATGAGATCCGCCGCGTCCATACGCTCGCTCATGGCGGTGAAGCCGCGCAGGTCGCTCATCAGAATGGTCAGCGTGCGCTTTTTCCCGCCGAGCGCCAGACCGTCCGGCGTCTCCAGAAGCTGGCGCACGATCTCATCGGAAAGGAACCGTCCGAACGTTTCGTTCAGCAGCTTGTTGCGCAGCTCCAGCTGCCCGTTGAGCGCGCGGATGCGCTCCATCGCCTTCACCGCGTCGCGCAGCTCCGCAAGCTCCGTCATATCGCTGAGCACGACGATCACGCCGATGTTTATCTCCCCGTCCTTCAAAAAGGACGTGACCATGCGCAGCTGCTTCGTCTGCGCGCCGTCGAAGTACGGCACGATCGCCTCGTGAGGCCGTGTGCGGTCATAGACCGCGTCGAGCACGGTCTGCGCGAAGTCGTCGTTCTCCTCATACCCCATCAACCCCGCGACACCGCTTTTGCCGCTCACTTCCCCCCCGCTGCGGGAGCAGCGCCGGGAAAAGCGCAAGCGCCAGCGCCAGGCAAAGAA
>CAMVGI010000074.1 GCA_947166955.1 uncultured Clostridia bacterium
CAGGAGGCGTGCGGACGGTTCTTTGCAAACGAGGGGAGTTATCATCCCTACGCGACCGTGAACGACGCGGTGGAGGCGCTCGTCGCGGGCGAGAGCGACTATGCCGTGATCCCGCAGGAGAACACCATCGGCGGCGCGGTCGTCGACTATGTGGACACGCTGCTCGCGCAGACGGCGGTCTCCGTCGTGGGCGAGGTGGAGCTGCCGATCAGCCAGAACCTTCTCGCGCTGCCGGACGCGGGGATCGAGGACATTAAAACGGTCTACTCCCACAAGCAGGGCATCGCGCAGGGGCGCGCGTGGCTGACCGAATATCTGCCCGACGCCGAGGTCATCGAGGTGTCAAGCACGGCGGAGGGCGCGAAAATGGTCGCCAAAGGCGGCGACCGCTCCTGCGCCGCCATCGCGTCGGCGGCGTGCGCCGAGGTGTACGGCCTCAACATCCTCGCGGCGGGCATCCAAAACAGCGACAGCAACAAAACGCGCTTCTATGTGCTCTCCGCGGCCGAGCCCGCGACCGTGCCCTCGGACCGGCTCGCCTTTGTCGCCACGGGCGCGGCGGAGGACCTGCCCGCGCTGATGGCGGAACTTGCAAGGCAGAAGCTGACGCTCGTCACGCTCCACGACCGCCCGCGGAAGACGGAACTCGGGCAGTACCACTACCTGATCGAGTGCTCCGGCGGCAGCTATGAGAGCTACCAAAAGCTGACGGAGAAGCGCGCGTTCACGTTCCGTTACCTCGGCAGCTTCCCGCTTCGGTAGAGATGCGGCGCGGGGATTTGAAACGAGGAAACAACTGGCAGCAGCAAAGGACATATGAAGAAACGAAACGGGGAGGAACAAACGCCGATGAGATTTTTACCGATCCTTTTGCTCGCGGGGGCGTCGCTCCTGCTTGTGGGCTGTAAGCAAAAACCGCTGGACGGGGAAGGCTCCGTGCGCACCTATGTCCAGATCTCGCAGAACGAAGCCAAGGAGCTGATGAAGCAGAACGAGGGATACGTCATCGTCGACGTTCGCACACAGGAGGAATATGACGCGGGACACATCCCCGATGCGATCTGCATCCCGAACGAGAGCATCGGCACGGAGCGTCCGGCGGAGCTTCCGGATCTTGACCAGATGATCCTTGTCTACTGCCGCAGCGGAAGACGCAGCAAGGAGGCGGCGCAAAAGCTCTATGAGCTGGGTTATGGCAGCGTCTACGAGTTCGGCGGCATCCTGGACTGGACGGGCGAGATCGTGACGGAGGATACGGCGGCGGAGCCGTGAGGAGACCGCGAAAAAGCACCCGATTTCTTCAGAAATCGGGTGCTTTTCATGCGTTTGCGGGCAAACCTTATTCCGCCTTGGCGAGTTTGGCAAGCTCCTCCTCCTCAAGCACGCGGTAGGCGACCTTGCCCACGAGCGTCTTGGGAAGCTCGTCGCGGAACTCCACGTCGTAAGGCATCGCGTACTTTGCAACGTTTTTCGCGCAGTAGTCGAGGATCGCGCGCTTCGTGTCGTCGTTCGCGGGAATGCCGGGGTTGAGCTTGACGAACGCCTTGACCTTCTGCATCTTGTACGCGTCCGGCACGCCGATGACGCAGCTCATCTGCACCATCTCATGCGCGTCGAGGATGTTTTCGATCTGCGCGGGATAGACGTTGTAGCCCGACGAGATGATCATGCGCTTGGCGCGGCCGCGGAAGAACACAAAGCCCTCGTCGTCCATCGTGCCGAGGTCGCCGGTATAGACCCACGTGAGCCCGTCGGCGTGTGTGCGCAGCGTCTGCGCCGTCTCGTCGGGATGCTTCATGTATTCCTTCATCACGGTCGGGCCCGCAAGCAGGATCTCGCCCTCCTCGCCGTAGGGAAGCTCCCTGTCCGTGCCCGGCTCGACGATCTTGATATAGGTGTCGGGGAACGGCAGGCCGATGCTGCCCTCCTTGTGCATGTGCGGGGGCGTCAGGCAGCAGGCGGTGACCGTCTCGGTCGTACCGTAGCCCTCGCGCACCTGCACCGCCGACTTATGGTCGTAGAGGAATTTGTCGAACTTTTTCTTCAGCTCGACGGAGAGCGAATCGCCGCCGGAGAACACGCCCTTGAGGCTGGAAAGGTCAGCGCCCTCCATGCTCGGCAGGCGCAGCAGCGCCTCGTAGAGCGTCGGGACGCCGGCGATGAAGTTGCACTTGTACTTGACGATCTGCTTGGCGTAGCTCTTGGCGGTAAAGCGCGGGATGAGAATGCAGCGCCCGCCGTTGCCGAGCATCGAGTGGATGCAAACGCCCAGTCCGAACCCGTGGAACAGAGGCATGGCGGCGAGCATCCGGTCGCCCGGGCGGAACATCGGATTCGTCGCGGTGATCTGCTGGGCGAGCGCGTTGAAGTTTTTATTCGTGAGCACGATGCCCTTGGTCGTGCCGGTGGTGCCGCCGGAGTAAAGGATGACCGCGGGATCGTCGCTTTGGCGGGGGACGCGGTAGGACTTGTAGAAGCAGAATTTGCCAAGATGCATGAAGTCCTTCCACGTCAGCACCGGCGCTTCGGCGGGGATCTTCTCGATCTTGCGCCCCTCGGTGAGCATATAACCCGCGCGGATGGGGCGCGAGAGCGCGTCCTTCACGGACGCGACGACGATGTTGACGACCTTCGTGTTCTGCCGGATGTGCTCAAACTTCCCGTAGAATTGGTCGAGCGTGATGGCGAGCACGCTTTCGGACTCGTTGAGGTAGAACTCGATCTCCTTTTCCGCCGAGAGCGGATGGATCATGTTCGCCACGGCGCCGACGAGGTTGACGGCGTAAAAGAGATAAATCGCCTGCGGGCAGTTGGGCATGGCGATGGTGACCTTGTCCCCCTCGCGCACGCCGATGGTCTTGAGCGCTCTGGCGCAGCGTTCGATCTCCGCGATGAGCTGGCGGTAGGTCGTGGACTTGCCCATAAAGTCGAATGCGACCTGATTGGGGTACTGTCCGGCGATGTACTCCACGCGCTCGAACATCGTGCCCTCGAAATAGTCCAGATGGAACGGCACTTCGCCAAGATGTGCCTTCCAAGGGGCCTTTGCTGTGATTTCACCCATGCGTTTTCTCCTCTTTTCTGTTTTGCGGTATTCCCTTATCCCAACTACTATATCATGTTTGCCCCGCCGCGGTCAACACACTTTGCACCGGCGTCCTTTGTGCAATTTGCCGGACGCCTTTTCGCGACGCGGGGGAGAGAACGTTGACAAAGCGCCGTTTCGGTGATATAAAATCTTATTATATCCGTGAGGCCGCGCAGCGGTCTTGACGGGATTTTAAGGAGGATCGTATGAGAAGCAAGAGAGTATTGGCACTTGTCCTTAGCTTGGTTATGGCGCTCGGCCTTCTGACCGCGTGCGGCTCCAAGCCTGATAACGGCGGCGCTGCCGCCAACACGCCCGCGACCAGCGGCGGTTCGGCCGGCGGTTCGACCGGCGGTTCGACCGGCGGCTCCGGCGCAGCGCCCGCGGGAACGGGCCACAAGGAAACGCTGGTGATCGGTACCGCGGCCGACATCAACAACCTCAACCTGCAGCAGCAGCAGGACGCCACCAACAACATCATCCTGAAGAACACGCACCAGACGCTCATTTTCTTCAACAATGACCCGAAGGCGGCGAGCCGCTTTGACCCGGGTCTTGCCAAGGATTGGTCGTTCACCGACGACACGCACATCGTCATGCACCTGCGCGACGACGTGTATTTCAACGACGGCGAGAAGACCCCGATGACCGCGGACGACGTCAAGTATACGCTCGACATGGCTGTGGGCGAGGGCTCCAAGGTCGCCGGCAACCTCGCGGGCTTCGTGGGCTGCAAGGTCATTGACGAGCACACCGTCGAGATCGAGGTCGAGAGCTACAACAACGAGTTCGTGTTCTCCCTCGCTTCCGTGCCTCTGTCCATCCAGTCCAAGAAGGCGTGGGAGAGCGGCGCGGCCGAGCCGTGGTTCATCGGCACCGGCCCCTACAAGTTCGATAAGTGGGAAGAGGGCGTCGTCTGCCGTCTCGTCAAGGTCGAGGATTACTGGGGCAACAACCTGCCCGCGGGCGACATCTACGCGCCCGGCGTGTCCGACGCCATCGAGTTCCGCCCCTATCTGGAGGCTTCCTCCCGCGTGATCGCGCTGCAGAACGGCGAGATCGACGTGTGCATCGACCCGCCGATGAACGAGCTGCAGTACCTTGAGGACGACAAGAACATCACGGTCTATGAGCAGACCGGCACGCGTCTTTTCTACTTCGCGTTCAACACGCAGAAGGCGCCCTGGAACAATGAGAAGCTGCGTCAGGCGGTCGCCTGCGCCATCAACCGCGACGACGTGCTGACCGTTGCCGTTGACGGCAAGGGCACGCTCCAGAAGACGATCCTCAACCGCGGTCTGTGGGGCTTCTATGACGACATGGAAGGCTTCGACTACGACGTTGAGCGCGCGAAGAAGCTCATGGCCGAGGCTGGTTATCCCAACGGCGGCATCGAGACGACGCTGACCTATTCCACCAGCGGCGCTTACGCCAATATCGCCACCGTCATTCAGGACAATCTCTCGAAGATCGGCATCACCGTCACGCTCAACCCGATGGAGGACGCCACGCTGAAGGAGACCTGCGTCAAGGGCGATCAGGAACTGTATCTGTGGCGCTGGAACGAGGACTCCAAGGTCGACTTCGTCTATCGCGATCTGTACTACACCGGCTCCACGTCCAACTATCATCACTATTCCGACCCGCATGCCGACGAACTGATCGACAAGGTCGCCACCGAGAAGGATCAGGACGCGCGCATGAAGGCCGGCATCGAGCTGCAGGAGTATCTGGTCAACGCCTGCCCGCAGGTCCCGCTGTATATCGCCAATCTGGTTATCGCGTACAACAGCAATCTGCAGGGACAGTATTTCTACGGCGGCGGCAACCACAATTGGAGCCACGCCTATATTGCGCAGTAAGCGTTTGACCCGCCCGTAAGGGCCTGGAAAGGGTTGCACAAGCGGCGCCGTCACGCGATCTTCGTCGCTGCGGCGCCGCTTCCCGTTCTCAGATCACGCAAGTATCACATCGGAGGTGGATCTCTCTTGATAAAGTACATCGCAAAGCGCCTGCTGATGCTCATACCGGTCATTCTCGTCACCTCGTTTCTCATTTTTTGGGCGATGAGCCTGACGGGCGGCGATCCCGCACGCCAGATCGCCGGCGACCGCGCGACGGAGGCAGAGGTCGAAGCGATCCGCGAGGAAATGGGCCTCAACGACCCGTTTATGGTGCGCTACGGCCGCTACATCACGGGAATGCTCACCGGCGACATGGGCAAGTCCTACGTCACGAACAAGGACGTGTTCCAGACGTTTATGGAGAAGCTTCCCAACACGCTGATGCTCGGCGGCGCGGCGGTGCTCATCGCGATCGTCGTTTCGCTGCCGCTCGGCATTTATACCGCCATTCACCAGAATACGTGGAAGGACACGGCGGGCATGGTGTTTGCGCTTTTCGGCACGTCCATGCCGAACTTCTGGCTCGGCTTGATGCTCATTATCCTGTTCTCGCTCAAGCTCGGATGGTTCCCGTCCGGCGGCAAGGCGGGCTTTTCAAGCCTCGTTCTGCCCGCGCTGACGGTCGGCTTCGGTCTCGCGGCGCTCATCACGCGCACCACGCGCTCGTCCATGCTGGACGTTATCCGGCAGGACTACATGACGACCGCGCGCGCGAAGGGATGCTCGGAGCACCGCGTCATCTTCCGCCACGCGCTCAAAAACGCGCTCATTCCCATCATCACGGCGATCGGACTTCAGATGTCGCTTGTCATCACCGGTTCCGTGCTGGCGGAGACGGTGTTCTCGTGGCCCGGCATCGGCCGCCTCGTCTACGACTCCATCAGCAAGCGCGATACGCCCATGGTCACGGGCGCGATCATCATGTGTTCGGTGCTCATGTGCATCATCAATCTGGTGGTCGACCTCATCTACGCGTTCTTTGACCCGCGCATCAAGGCACAGTACAGCAAGAAGAGGTGAGCGCGATGGAGAATAAGAATACGGTCAAGCGCCGCACCCGCGCGCAGGAGGTCTGGCACCGCCTGCTCAAGAACAAAGGCTCCGTGATCGGCATGGTGTTTCTGACGGTGCTGATCATCGCCGCGCTGCTCTCGCCCGTGATTTTCGACTATGAGACGGACGTCATCGGGCAGAACATTTCCGAACGTCTGATGCCGCCCTGCGCCGAACACTGGTTCGGCACCGACGAGGTCGGGCGCGACCTCTTCGCCCGCATCGTCTACGGCGCGCGCTACTCGCTTGCCATCGGAGTGGGCGCGGTGCTGCTGGGGCTTTGCGTCGGCATCGTCACCGGCTCCCTCGCCGGATTTTACGGCGGCATCATCGACTCGCTGCTGATGCGCGCCATTGATATTTTCTATTCCATCCCCAACATCATGACCGCGGTGGTCATCGTTTCCGTGCTGGGAACGGGGACGTTCAACCTGATCATTGCGCTTGCGTTCTCCTGCGCGAGTTCGTTCGGACGCATCGTGCGCGCGCAGGTCATGACGATCCGCGACCAGGAGTACGTGGAGTCCTCCTACGCGATGGGCCTTCCGACGTGGAAGATCATCTTCAAGCACATCCTGCCCAACTGCCTGTCCCCGATCATCGTGCAGGTGACGCTGCTGATCGGTTCGACGATCATCTCCGCGTCGTCGCTGAGCTTCCTCGGCATCGGCATCCCCGCGCCGTC